>SEEY01001031.1 GCA_004211235.1 Rubrivivax sp. | reverse complement strand
GCCGAAGCGGCGCTGGCCAGGTCGGCGCGCCAGGTGCGCTCGCAACTGGCCGGCGTCGGGCAATTGCGCTCAACTGTCCTGGCAAGGTCGGACTCACGCTGCACGACAGTTGAGCGCAATTGCCCGACGCCGGCCAGTTGCGAGCGCACCTGGCGCGCCGACCTGGCCAGCGCCGCTTCGGCGCGGTCCAGCGCCAGCCGGGCGTCGACGTCATTGAGCTGGACCAGCACCTCGCCCGGCCGCACGAAATCCGTGTTGTCCGCCGCGATGCGCGTGACGGTGCCCGCAACCTGCGGCGTGACGTGCACCAGATTGCCCTCCACGTAAGCGTCTTCGGTCTGCTGGCTGTTCCAGCCGATGCCCAGCACCCCGGGCGAGGACCAGGCAATGCCGGCGGCAGCGGCCAGCACGGCGGCGCAAAGGCCAAGCGCCAGCTTGCGCCGGCTTTGCGGCGCGTGATTCGTTTGTTCAGTCATGTGATGATTCCAACGTTCTCAATGGATGGCGGCCTGAAAGCCGCCGCCCAGCGCCCGCACGAGATGTACGTCCAGCGTGTAAGCACGGGCCGCGAGCTCGGCCTGGCCACGGCGCTGCGCGACGACCTGGGTTTCGGCAATCAAGACCTGCACGAAGTTGCCCAGGCCCGCGCGGTAGCGCTGCTCGGCCAGCGCGTAGGCTTCTTCAGCCGCAATGAGCGCCGCGTCCTGCTCGCGCCGGCGTTCGCCCAGCCAGCGCAGCGACGTCAGTTGCGCACTTACGTCACGCAGCGCTTCGAGCACGGCGCCGTTGTACTGCGCGACGGCGAGATCGTAGTCGGCGTTGCGCGCCGCCAGATTGCTGCGCAGGCGCCCGCCGTCGAGCAGCGGCAAGGTCACGAGCGGGCCGGCGGCAAACGTGCGGCTGCCGCCCTGCACCAGCCGGTCGAAGCCCAGGCTGGCCAGGCCACCCGAGACAGTCAGGTTCACGGTCGGATAAAACTGCGCTTTGGCGACGTCGATGTCGCCGCTGGCCGCTTCGACCTGCCAGCGCAGCGCCACCAGCTCCGGCCGGCGCCCGAGCAACGCGGCGGGAATGTCCGCCGGTAAGCCCGGTGGCCGGGCCGGCGCCAGGTGCGGCCGCGCGATCGTCGCACCGGCATCCTGCCCCTGCCCGCTCAGCGCCGCGAGCTGGCCGCGCGTCAACGCCAGCGCTTCGTCGAGCGCCGCGATCTCGCCGCGCGCCGACGGCACGCCAATCTCGGCCTGCCGGAGTTCCGCCTTGCTATCCAGTTGCGCCGCCACGCGCTGGCGTACC
>SEEY01001030.1 GCA_004211235.1 Rubrivivax sp. | reverse complement strand
GCCTACACTGGCCGCAGCCCCGACGACGTGCGCCCTGCGCGACCCCATGCTGCCCGCCCCCATTCCTGCCGACGACGACGCCCGGCTGCAAGCGCTGCGCGAACTGCTCATCCTCGACACGCCGCCTGAAGAGCGCTTCGACCGCCTGGTGGAGTTCGCCGCCGGCGAGTTCGACGTGCCCATTGCACTGATCAGCCTCATCGACCGCGACCGCCAGTGGTTCAAGGCCCGCATCGGCCTGGACGCCTGCGAGACCGCGCGCGACATCTCCTTCTGCGGCCATGCCATCACGCAGCGCGAGGTCTTCGAGGTGCTGGACGCCGCGCGTGACTCGCGTTTCGCGGACAACCCCCTCGTCGTCGGCGCGCCCTTCATCCGCTTCTATGTCGGCGCGCCGCTGCTGTTGAACGGTGGCGCGGCCATCGGCACGCTCTGCCTGATCGACACCCGGCCGCGGGACTTCGACGCGATGGACCGCGCCATCCTTGGCACGCGCGCGACCTCGCCGTCGCCGAGCTGGCGGGCCAGGGAGAAGCAGGTTGACCGCGCGCGCCACCCCCAGCGGCCGGCTGCTGCTTGTCGAGCCCCAGTTCGTGTTGCGGCGCACCGTGTCGACGATGGCGCGCGACATGGGCCTGGCCGACGTGCAGGAAGCCACCAGCCCCGCCGTGGCGAGGAAGCTGCTGTCGGAGCGGCGCTTCAATGCGCTGCTGCTCGCCATCGATGACGAGGGCGACGCGCTCGCGCTGCTGCAGCGTCTGCGTTCCGGCGACACGCCCCACCCGGCTGACGTGCCGGTGGCCGTGACGGCAATGTCCTGCGACGTGGAGCTGGCGATGCGCATGAAGGAGCTTGACGTTCGCCGCCTGCTGCTCAAGCCGTTTAAGGTGCGCGGCATGCTGGAAGTGATTTCGGCCCTCGGCGCGCCCGAACCCCTGCCGGCAGCCTGAACAGCGCTGCTGCGGACCCGCTTTTCGGCGTCTTCGCCCCCGGGCCGCGGCCTAGCATGGGTCACCCATGCGTCGCCTTGCCCTGTTCTCCTTTGCCCTGCTCGCCGCCGCGCTGGCCGGCTGCGGTGCGCCCAGCCAGCCGCTGCCCATGGCGGTCACGCCGGTCGACGCGCTGCAGATCCGCGGCTGGGTGCCCGATGCGCTGCGCAGCCAGGTGGTGCTGGCGCCCGTTCAGGGAGGCCTGGAGACAGGCCGCTGGTGGGGCTCCAAGGTGAGTGCCACGGCGCTGCAGCAGGCGCTGGAGGCGTCGCTCCATGACGTCGGCATGCGGCCCGCGTCGCCCG
>SEEY01001029.1 GCA_004211235.1 Rubrivivax sp. | reverse complement strand
GCATTTGCCACATGGCCGAAACGTTGTCTGCCCCGCTGCCCCCGTTGACCGACACGGGTCGCGGCGCGTCCGTGGGCAACGCGCGCTGGGAAGGCGAAGGCGCGCAATGGCGCCTCGTCCTCGCGGGTGACTGGGCCGGCGCTGCGCTGCCTGCGCCGCCCGAAGCATTGCCGATGGCGGACGGCACCCAGGTCACGTTCGACAGTGCGGCGCTGGCGCATTGGCAGCCGGCGTTCGCCGCTTCGCTGTGGCAGGTGCTGGCGCCGCTGGCGCGCGGCGGCGTGGCGCTGGATTTGGCCGGCCTGCCCCGCGGCTTGCAGCCGCTGCTCGGCCTCAGCCTGCCGCAGCCCGACACCGCGCGTGCACGGCCGGCCACGGAGCCGCCGCCCGCGCCTGAGCCCGAGTGGCGCAAGACGCTGGTCTTCGTCGGCGAACTGCTCGGCGCAATCGGCCGCCTGCTGCGCGGCCGCACTGCGATGCGCTTCAGCGACTGGCTGTGGCAGGTGGACCAGACCGGCCCGCGCAGCCTGCCCATCGTGCTGCTGGTGAGCACCCTCGTCGGCCTGATCGTGGCCTACATGGGCGCGGCACAGTTGCAGCGCTTCGGCGCGGAGAGCTTCATCGCCAGCCTGGTGACCATCGGCGTCGTGCGCGAGATCGCGGCGCTCGTGGTCGGCATCGTGCTGGCAGGGCGGGTGGGCGCGGCGTTCGCGGCGCAGATCGGCAGCATGCGCGCGGGAGAGGAGATCGACGCACTGACGACGCTCGGCGTCGACCCGATCGAGCACCTCGTGCTGCCGCGCATGCTGGCGCTGCTCGTCACCGGCCCGCTGCTGACGCTGTGCGCCGGCGCGGCGGGCCTCGCCGTGGGCGGTGCGGTGGCGGTGGGCCTGTACGACGTGCCGCCGATGGCCTACATCGCGACCACGCGCGAATCGCTGGCGGGTTGGGACCTCTTCGTCGGCCTGCTCAAGGGCAGCGTGTACGGTGCGCTGGTGGCGCTGGCCGGCTGCCGGCAAGGCCTGAACGCGGGCCGCAGCGCCCAGGCCGTCGGCGAAGCGACGACCGCTGCGGTGGTGCAGTCCATCATCTGGATGGTGGTGGCCGCCTCGATCCTCACGGTCGTGTTCCAGCGCCTGGGGGTGTGATGGCGGGCGACATCCTGATGCGTGTGGAAGACCTCAGCCTGCATGCCGGCGGGCGCGAGCTGCAGCACGGGCTGAACTTCGACGTGCGGGCCGGCGAAGTGCTGGCCATCTGCGGCGCCAGCGGCTGCGGCAAGAGCACGCTCTTGC
>SEEY01000244.1 GCA_004211235.1 Rubrivivax sp. | reverse complement strand
GCGCGGCAGCCAGCAGGCGGGCGGGAAGGTTTGTGCGGGGCATGGCAGAAATGGAATCGGTTCCAATTTCTGCATTGGATCACGGCAGGCCACCCGCGGCGGTCGGGGCGACTACCGATTCAGAAGCTCGACCCCGGCTGCTTCAGGAACGCCAGCTCCTCCGCCGTCGACTCACGGCCGAGGATGGCGTTGCGGTGCGGGTAGCGGCCGAAGCGGTCGACGATGGCCTTGTGCCGGAGCTCGAAGTCATGCGTGTTCTGCGGCGCGCGCTCCTTCATCAGCGGCTCGCCCGTGGCATGGATGGCGGGGGATTCGCTGTGCATCCAGGGCATGTAGAGGAAGGCCCGCTGCTCGAACTGCAACTGCAGGTCGGCGCCGACCGCGACGGCCTCCTGCGCCAGCGCCAGGGCCAGCGGGTCGGCCGCGAAGGCGCGCGGCGTGCCGCGGTGCATGTTGCGCGAGAACTGGTCCAGCACGATGACCTCGGCCAGCCGGCCTTCCGGCGTCGTGCGCCAGCCGAACAGCTCGCAGCGCAGGGCCTGCTCGTGCAAGGCGCCGAAACGGCTGCGCACGAGTTCGTCGAAGGCCGGATCGGCGGACCATTGCTGGGCGGTCTGGGTCTCCTGGAATCAGAAGGCGAGGACGTCTTGGTGCTGCATGGGGACGACCATAGATGTTTTCGCGCCGGCCTTGAAGCGGCCTCAGATGACCCCAGTCGGCCTTTTCCTACAGGCAGACCGCGCGTCGCCCGGCAAAAGCACAGGCCCGTGCTGGCTAGATTCGCTGCCGTGGCGATGCGCATGGGGCGCGTCTGCCCTTTGAAAGGACAGCACCATGACATTCTCCAGGCTCGCCACCCTCGCCCTCACCGCCGCCCTGGCCGTGCCGCTCGCCAGCTACGCCGCAGACGCCAAGCCCGCCGGCACCACCAAGACCTGGGTCAAGGACTCCGTCGTCACGACCAAGATCAAGGCGCAGCTGGCAGCGAGCAAGGTGTCGTCCCTGGCCATGGTGCACGTGGACACCGACGCCGACGGCTGGGTGCAGCTGACCGGCAAGGTGGCCAATGCCGCCGAGAAGGACCGTGCAGAGAGCATTGCCAAGGCGGTCGAGGGCGTGAAGTCCGTCGACAACCAGCTGACTGTTACAGCGAAGTAAAACCAAGGCCCGTGCCGGGACGGCCCCGGTACAATTTCACGGTTCCGAAACGACGGGCCTGCGATGCAGGCCCGTTCTTTTTGTGTCGCAAGCTTTCCCATGTCTTCCCGCCGACTCCCGCACATCGACGCCCTGAAGGCCGCGGCGGCCCAGGTCATCGTGCTGCACCACCTGGTCAGCTACGGTCCGATCGCCCGCTCCGCGCATGACGCCCTGCCGATGCTGGCCGGGGCGATGCACCAGTACGGCCGCATGGCGGTGCAGGTCTTCCTCGTCGTCGCCGGCTACCTCAGCGCGCGCGGCCTGTCGCCGCGTGGCGCTGCGCTGCAGGCCGCGGCGCCGGCGCTACTGTGGCGGCGCTACCTGCGCCTGGTGCTGCCCTTCCTGGCGGCGCTGGCGCTGACGCTGGGCGCCTGCCAGCTCGTCGAGGCGACCTGGCCCGAGATGGTGCCGGCCGAGATCGGCCTGGGCCAGCTGCTGGCCCATGCGCTGCTGCTGCATGACGTGCTCGGCTACGAAGCCCTCACCGTCGGCGCCTGGTACGTGGCCATCGACCTGCAGCTCTTCGCCGTGCTCGTGGGCCTGCTCTGGCTGGCGCGGCGCGGCTGGCGGCATCCGAGCCGGCTCGTCATCGGCCCCTTGCTGGTGGGCGGCGTGGCGCTGGCCTCGGCCTTCGTCTTCAACCGCGACTCGGCACTGGACGCCTGGGCGCCCTACTTCTTCGCCGCCTACGGCCTGGGCGCGATGGTGCACTGGCTCGGCCTGTGGCGGCACCGCCGCGCCGGCCTGGTGCTGCTGGCCGTGGCCTTCGGCGCGGCGCTGTGGCTGGACTGGCGCGACCGCCTCGCGCTGGCGCTGGCCACCGCACTGTGGCTGGCCTGGGCCGATGCGCGCGCCACCGCCGGCCGGCCGCTGCTGCCGGCGCGCTGGAACGGCATGATGGCCATGTGGGCGACGCCGTCCTATGCCCTGTTCCTGCTGCACTTCCCGGTGCTGCTGCTCACCAACGCCCTGATGGCCAACGAGCCGGGCGCCACCCCCGAGACGGGCCTGATGCTGCTCGTCGTCACCTGGGCGCTGGCCAACTGGCTGGCCCTGCCTTTCCACCGCTGGGTGGAGGCGCCCGCCGCCCGCTTCGATCCGCTGGCCTGGCTGCCGCGCCTGCGCACCGTCTGAGCCGCGCACCTGGGCCGGCTCGGCTCCCGCCGCCCAGCCCTCAAGCACCCAGAAAACCACAGGGCAAGCAGCCCGGGCTGCGTGCTAATGTCTCGCGGCCTGTCGAACGCCCTGCCCAATGACCACCATCTCCCCAGCGGCCGCTCCCAGCCGCGAACAACTGCTGCACAGCCTGTACGAAGCCGCCGAGCTGGAGCACAACCTGATGTGCACCTACCTCTACGCGGCCTTCAGCCTGAAACAGGGCGAGGCGGAGGGCCTGAACGCGCAGGAGGCCGAAGCGGTCGAGCGCTGGCGGCGCGAGATCATCGCGGTCGCCGTCGAGGAGATGGGCCATCTCGTCGCGGTGTGGAACATCACGGCGTCGCTGGGCGGCGCCCCACGCATCGGCCGCGGCAACTTTCCGCTGGACCCGGGCTATCTGCCGGCCCGCGTGGTCGTGAAGCTGGCGCCCTTCAACGCGGCGACGCTGCAGCACTTCATCTATCTGGAGCGTCCTGACGGCAGCAACGAGCAGGACGGCGAGGGCTTCGCTGCCGAGCGCCTGTTTTCCCGCAGCAGCGCCGAGCCGCGCATCACGCCGATGGCGCGCGACTACGACACCGTCGGCCACTTCTACGCGACGCTGTCCACCGACCTGCAGGCCTTCGTCTCCGAGCATGGCGAGACCGACAGCTTCTGCGGCGACCGCGGGCTGCAGCTGGGCCCCGAAGAGCTGACGCTGGGCGGCGCCCGCCGCGTGCTGTGCTCCAAGACGGCGCTGGCCGCCTTCGACGCCATCGTCCGCCAGGGCGAAGGTGCGCCCAGCGACAGCGACAGTTCCCACTACCAGCGCTTTGCCGCCATCCGCACCGAGCTGGCCGCGCTGCGGGCGGCCAATGCAGACTTCACACCCGCCTGGCCGGCCGCCACCAACCCGGTGCTGCGCCGCCCGCCGCGGCCCGAAGGCCGGGTCTGGCTGGAAGACCGCGCCGCCGCCGAGACGGTCGACCTCGCCAACGCCAGCTACCAGCTGATGCTGCGCCTGCTCGCCCAGGCCTATCTGCTGCCCGGCCCGTCGGCGGAGAAGAGCCTGCACGTGGACCTGGCCGTCGGCCTGATGCGCGCCTTCACGCCGCTGGCCGAGCACGCCGCGCGCCTGCCCGCCGGGCCGAGCAACCCGGGCTGCCATGCCGGCGCCAGCTTCACCGCGCTGCGCGACACGGCGGCGATGCCGCCCGGGCCGGCCGCGCGGCGCTTCGTCATCGAGCGGCTGGTGCAATTGACCGACTCCGCGGCCGCGCTGCACCGCGAACAGCAGACCGAGCGCACGGAGCGCGCTGCCCGCCAGCTGCAGACGCTGCGCGACCGCGCCGAGCGCGGCCTCGATCTCGCCGCGCCGGTCGCGGTCGCGGTCGCGGTCGCGCCTGCGCCGGCAGTCGCCGCCCCGCCGCCGCCGCCCGCACCACCGGCCGACACGCTGAACGGCATCGAGGTCGTGCAAGGCGAGAAGCTGGAGCTGCGCTTCGAGGCGAAGCGCTGCATCCACGCGCGCTTCTGCGTGACCGGCGCGCCCAGGGTCTTCCTGGCCAACACGCCCGGCGCCTGGCTGTATCCCGATGCCATGCCCGTGGAGCGCCTCGTCGACATCGCCCACGCCTGCCCATCGGGCGCCATCCAGGTGCGCCGCAAGGACGGCGAGCCCGACGAGGCGCCGCCGCCCGTCAACCTGCTGCAGGTGCGCGAGGCCGGGCCCAACGGCATCCGCGGCGAGCTTTACCTGCGCGGCGAACCCATCGGCACGCGCGCCACGCTGTGCCGCTGCGGCGCGAGCAAGAACAAGCCGTTCTGCGACGGCAGCCACCACGACATCCGTTTCGACGCGACCGGCGAGCCGGAGACCGGGCTGCTGGGCCTGTCCACCGACATGCCCGCCAGCCCGGAGCTGCGCGCCGGCCGCATCGACATCGAGCCCGAGCCCAACGGCCCGCTGCAGCTGCGCGGCGCCGTCGAGGTGCTGAGCGGCACCGGCCGCATGGTCTGCCGCGTCAGCCAGGCGCGGCTGTGCCGCTGCGGCGGCAGCGCCACCAAACCCTTCTGCGACGGCACCCACACCCGCAATGGCTTCAGCGCCTCTTGAAAGCCCACCGGGCGGGGCAGCGCCCTTGCGACCCGCCGAGGGGGACGAGCCAACCAGGAGCAGCCCGGCGTTTTCCAAGCCCGGCAAGACCGGCGACGTCTTGCAGCGCATGGCGGCGCGCACGCTGATCTGGATCCTCGTCATCGTCGGCGGCCTCGCCATGGGCGTCGGCGCCGTCGACATGGCGGTGGGCCAGCGCCCGTGGTGGCTCAGCCAGCGCCTCGTGCTGGGCGCCGCGCTGCTGCTGGTGGCCGGCGGCGGCGCGCTGCTGTACCGCGCCGCTCGCCCGCGCCTGGCGACCACGCTGGTGCTGGGCGGCACGCTGGTCTGCCTGGTGGGCCATGCGAGCTACCTCGGCCTGGGCGTGCACTCCCTGATCCTCGCCGCCGGCGCACTGCTCATCGCGCTGGCCGGCGGCGTGGCCGGCAACACGGCCGCGGTGGTGCTGACGGTCGTCTACATCGGCGCCGTCGCCGCGCTGGCGGCCCTGGAAGCGCACGGCCTGCTGCCGGGCCTGAAGATGCCGCACCTGCCCACGGCGACCGACCGCCTTGTCGGCCACGTGCTGCTGGCGGCCGCCGCGCTGTCGTCCGCGCTGCTGCTCAACCGCATCCTCGGCGCGGCGCTGGCGCGTGCCATCAGCGAGGAGGCCCGCCTGGCCCGCCTCGTGCAGGCCGCGCACAACTGGGCCTGGGAGGCCGATGCGCAGTTCCGCATCAAGTGGCTGTCCGAGGAGTTCGAGCCGCTGTCCGGCCACCGGCGCGACGACTTCCTGCGCCTGGGTGAGCCCGACGCCGCCGTCATCGTGCGCGACGCCGACTACCACGCGCTGCTGGAAGACATCCGCGCCAAGCGCCCCTACCGCGACCGCGTCAACGGCTTTCGCACACCGGACGGCCGGCTGCTGTGGACGCTGAGTTCGGGCGAGCCGGTCTTCGACGCCGCGGCCAGGCACACCGGCTGGCGCGGCGTCAGCCACAACATCACCGGCGAGCGGCTGACGCTGCAGCAGCACCAGCGCACCGCCGACATGCTGGACCGCCTGCTGCGCGCCAGCCCGGACGCGATCTGCGTGGCGCGCACGGCCGACGGCCGCATCCGCTTCGCCAACTCGGGTTTCTGCAGCCTCATCGGCCGCAGCCGCGACGACGTCATCGGCCGCTCGGGCCGCGAGCTGGGGCTGTGGCCGGACAGCCGCGAGCCCAAGCGCCTGGGCGCCGAGCTGGCCGTCAGCGGCATCGCGCGCGACTTCCGCTCCGCCATCCTCGTGCGCGGCGAGTGGCGCGACCTGCTCGTCTCGGCCGCCTCGCTGGACTGGGACGGCGAGCCGGCGACCATGCTGATCGCGCGCGACATCACCGAGCGCGAGCGCGCCCGCATCGAGGCCGACGCCCTGCTCGACCATGCCAGCGTCGGCATCGCGCTGACGCGCGGCGCGCAGTTCGAGCGCGTCAACCGGCACTGGCAGGAGATCTTCGGCGGCCTGGATGTGGAGCTGCCCGAGCTGCCCGCGGCCCACATCGCTGCGGGCGAGACGCGCGGCTTCGAGCAGGACTTCGAGCGCGTCGACGGCCGGCAGATCACCGTGCGCCTGAACGCCCGCGGCCTGCCCGCGCTGTCGGGCCGCCATGAGAGCGAGGCCGAACGCGCGACGCTGTGGGTGGCGGAAGACGTCACCGAGCATCGCCGCCAGCAACGCGAGCTGCAGGCCGCCAAGCAGCAGGCCGAGACCGCCAGCCACGCCAAGAGCGCCTTCCTCGCAACCGTCAGCCACGAGATCCGCACGCCGCTGAAC
>SEEY01001028.1 GCA_004211235.1 Rubrivivax sp. | reverse complement strand
CTGCAGTCCAACAAGACGCGGCCCGTGGCGGAGCAGTTCGACTGGGTGCAATCGGTGGACCGGCTCAAGGTGGCGCAGCGGCTCAGTGAGCAGCGCCCGGCCGCGCTGCCGCCATTGAACATCTGCCTGCAGGTCAACATCAGCGCCGAGCCGAGCAAGAGCGGTCTGCTGCCCGAGGACGTGCCGCCGCTCGCCCATGAAGTGGCGCGGCTGCCGCGGCTGAGCTTGCGCGGGCTGATGGCCATTCCCGAGCCCGGGCCCGGCGCGCTCGCCCAGCACCGTGCGATGGCGGCGCTGTTCGAGGCCCTGAAGGCCGAGGGCCTGCCGCTGGACACGCTGTCGCTCGGCATGAGCGCCGACCTGGAAGACGCCGTCATGGCCGGCTCGACGATGGTGCGCGTCGGCTCTGCCATCTTCGGCTCGCGGGCATGAAGGCCCCAGTGGCGGGCACACTGTGCGCATGAAGTCGCTTGCCAGAAGCCTCGCCGCCTGCCTGCTCGGTCTCGCTGTCCTCGGCAGCGCTGCCGCACCGGTGCCCGACACGCTCGCCCAGCGCGCGCTTGCCTGCACGGGCTGCCATGGCAAGGAAGGCCGCGCCGCGCCCGACGGCTACTACCCGCGCCTGGCGGGCAAGCCGGCCGGCTATCTTTACAACCAGCTGCTCAACTTCCGCGACGGCCGGCGGGACTACGGCTTGATGAGCGAGCTCATCGCACCGCTGTCGGATGCCTACCTGCGGGAACTCGCCGGGCACTTCGCATCGCTCGACCTGCCCTACCCGCCGCCGCAGAAACCCACGCTCGCCGCGGCCGAACTCGCGCGCGGCGAAGCGCTGATCCGCCAGGGCGACCCGACGCGCCAGCTCCCTGCCTGCACCGCCTGCCACGGCGAGCGCCTGACCGGCACCCAGCCGGCGGTGCCCGGCCTCCTGGGGTTGTCGCGTGACTACCTCAACGGTCAGCTCGGCGCCTGGCGCAACGGCCAGCGCCGCGCAGCCGCTCCCGACTGCATGGCCGACATCGCCAAGCGCCTCACCGAGGCGGAGATCAATCTCGTGACGCAGGTGCTTGCCGGCGAGCCGATGCCGGCTGATCCGCATCCGGCTGGCGCCTTCCTCGCGCCGCCGCCCGTGCGCTGTGGAGGCCTGCCATGAGGCGCGTGATCGCTGGCTTCGTCATCGCATCGCTGCTGGCCGCAGTCGCCGCGTACGGGCTGTTGGCCTGGCAGCGCGTGACATGTCGGCCGGGGCGCGGCGCTGCCAGGCCAACAGCCCGTACGCGGCGACTGCGGCCAGCAG
>SEEY01000243.1 GCA_004211235.1 Rubrivivax sp. | reverse complement strand
TGGAGATGAACACGTTGGTTTCCTTGGGAGTCGGTGGCCACGGCCACGCAAAGCAACCTTGAATTCTAGTGCCGCGCCGCCGCGGGGCCCGGCCGGCCGACTCGGGCGCTGTGCCGCTGCTAACCTTCACCGGCACTTCACCTTGTTGCGGAGCTCCCTTGCCTCAGAGGCCCTCGTCCGACCGGATTCCCGACCTCGGCGCGCTGCGCCGCTACGCCGTCGCGCGCAGCCTGTTCACGCCGACGACGCTGGCGAAGGCCGTCCAGCAGCTCGGCGGCTTCCTGCAGGCCGACCCGCTGCGCGCCCCGGCCCGCGCCCAGGACCTGACGCTGCGCCACCGCGTGAAGGGCTACCGAGCGGGCGACCTGGAACGCCGCTACCCGCGCCTGCCGCTGCAGGAGGATTTCTTCATCAACTACGGCTTCGTCACGCCCGAGCTCCGAGCGCTGATGCACCCACGCTCCGCCAGGCGCGTGTGGGACGAGCCGCGCCTGAAGCTGGCGCAGGCCGTGCTGGCGGAGGTGGAGCGCCTGGGCGAAGCGCACCCGGCCGCGGTCGATGCCGCGCTGGGCCACGGCCCGGTGAAGAACTGGTTCGGCGGCAACAGCCGGCTGTCCACCGAACTGCTCGACGGCCTGCACTACCGCGGCCATCTCGACGTGGTGCGGCGCGAAAGCGGCACGCGCGTCTACCGGCTGGCACCTCAGTGGCAGCCGCACCCCGACCCCCAGGCGGCGATGGACGCGATGACCGACGTGCTGGTCCAGAAGTACGCGCCGCTGCCGGCCGGCAGCCTGTCGCAGCTGATCAACATGCTGTTCCACGCGGCCCACCAGTGGGAAGGCTTGCGCAAGGCCACGCTTGAGCGCGCCAAGGCCCGGCTGGCGCATGCACGGGTCGACGGCGTCGACTGGTACTGGCCCGCCGATGAAGACTCGGCACGCGGCTGGCGCATCCCGGCGCAGGTGCGGCTGCTGGCGCCTTTCGACCCGGTGGTGTGGGATCGCCGCCGTTTCGAGCTGCTCTGGGGCTGGGCGTATCGCTTCGAGGCCTACACGCCCGCTGCCCGGCGGGTGCGCGGGCATTACGCGCTGCCGCTGCTCTGGCGGGACCAGGTCATCGGCTGGGCGAATGCCGGCGTCAAGGGCGGCCGACTGCAGGTGGAATGCGGCTATGTCGCCGGCCGGGCGCCGCGCGAGGCCGGCTTCAAGGCGGCGCTGGAGAGCGAGGTCGACAGGTTGGCAGAGTTCCTGGGCGTCGAGCCCGGCTGACGCCTTCCCGGCCAGGGCTATGCTGCCCCGGCCCCGTAGGAGACCCAGATGCACAGCAACACCCTCCAAGCCGCATTCCTCAAATCGCTCATGACCGCCGGAGCGAACCTCGAGCTGCAGTACGCCGATCTGGCGCCCCATGCCAGCGAACGGCTGAGCGCGGCGCTGGAACTCGCAAAGCACGCGCGGGAAACGCAGCGGCAGCTCAAGTTCATCGGCCTCAGTGCCGGCACGTCGGGCATCAAGCACCTGGCCGAGGAAGGCGACGGCTACGTCACCTTCGCGCTCGTGCACTGATTCATGCGCTGACAAGGCCGCGCGGCCGGCGCCGCAGCCTGACCACGGAGACACCATGGGACTTCTGACCTTCAGCATCAATGTCACGCTGGACGGCTGCATCGACCACCAGGAAGGCATCGCCGACGACGAGACGCACGCCTTCTTCACCCGGCTGCTGGACGAGGGTGGCGCGATGCTGTGGGGCCGCGTCACCTACGAAATGATGGAGAGCTACTGGCCCGCGGTCGCACGCGGCGACGTGCAGGCGCCGCCGGCCCTGCGCGACTGGGCGGTCAAGCTGGAGGCCAAGCCAAAGTACGTCGTCTCCTCGACACGGCATGCCTTTCCCTGGACCCACAGCCACCACCTCACCGGCGACCTGCACGCAGCCGTGCAGCAGCTCAAGGACGCGACACCGGCCGGCGTGCTGCTGGGCAGCGGCAAGCTCGCCGCGGAACTCGACCGGCTGGATCTGATCGATGAATACCGGTTTCTGGTGCATCCCAGGATCGCCGGCCACGGCCCCACGCTCCACGAAAGCGGGCTGCCCGCCACGCGGCGGCTCGAGCTGATCTCGTCGCAGCCGCTGCGAAATGGCGCGGTCGCCATGCACTACCGCCGCGCGCGCTGACGCCTGGAGGCCTGCCGCCAGGCGAGGCCGAAGGCGGCAGGAGCCTGACGTGGCCGGACGTGGCCGGACGTGGCCGGACGTGGCCGGGACCATTCCACTTCGAACCCGCTCTTCTGACCTTCCCCACCGCATGCTTCTCGACATCGGCCCCCTGCGCCGCAACACGGCCTTCCGCCGCCTCTTCGCCAGCCAGTTCATCTCCGGCCTGGGCACCATGGTCAGCTATGTGGCGGTGCCCTGGCAGCTGTATGAGCTGACGCATTCGAACGCACAGGTGGGCCTGCTCGGGCTGGTGCAGCTGGTCCCGGTGGTGGCCTGCGGCCTGCTGGGCGGCGCGGTGGCGGACCGCGTCGACCGCAAGCGGCTGCTGATCGGCTCCGAGGCGGTGATGGCCCTGTGCCTGGCCGGCCTGCTGCTGAACGCCCTCAGCGCGGCGCCGGGCGTGCCGGCCATCTACGCGCTGGTGGCGGTGCTGCAGGGCGCCAGCGGCTTTCACCGCCCGGCTTTGGAGGCCCTGACGCAGAAGCTGGCGCGGCCCGAGGAGTACGCGGCCGTGGCGGCGCTGTCCTCGGTGCGCGGCACGGTGGGCATGGTGGCCGGGCCGGCGCTGGCCGGGCTGCTGCTGGCCAAATGGGGTGCCGTCGGCGCCTATGTCTTCGACTTCGTGACCTTCATGGCCGCGCTGGTTTTCATCGCCCGCATCCCCAGCGCGGCCATCGGCCACGTGGACGCGCCGGGCGAGCGCCCCCACCTGCTGGCCGACCTGGCAGAGGGCCTGCGCTTTGCCTGGGCGAGGCCGGTGCTGATGGGCACCTACCTCGTCGACATCGTCGCGATGGCGTTTGCCTTCCCGGTGGCGCTGTTCCCGGCCATGGCGGCGGCGGACGGGCGCACCGAGTCGGTCGGCTGGCTGCTGTCCGCCATGTCCGTGGGTGCGCTGGCCATCGGCCTGTTCAGCGGCTGGACGGGCAAGGTCACGCGGCATGGCCGGGCGGTGGTCATCGCGGCGGCAGTGTGGGCACTGGGCATCGTCGCGCTGGGCTTTGCGCCGAGCCTGCTGCTCGGCCTCGTATGCCTCGCCGTGGCGGGCGCGGCGGACATGGTCAGCGGCGTGTTCCGCGGCACGATCTGGAACGAGACCATCCCGAACACCCTGCGCGGCCGGCTCGCCGGCATCGAGATGATCAGCTACCTGACCGGCCCGCTCGTCGGCAACGCGCGGGCCGGCTTCATGGCCGACGCCTGGGGCGTGGCGCCGGCCATCTGGATCGGCGGCGTGATCTGCCTGCTCGGCGTCATCGCCACGGGCTTCTGCCTGCCGCGCTTCTGGGCCTACCGCAGCGCGGCCAGCACACCGGTCTAGACGTTGACCGCCGCCATCTGCGCGGCCGGGTAGCGCGTGCCGGCCACGGCGTGGGCGGCCAGCAGTGCGTCGATGCGCGCGCGGCGCCCCGCGTCGAAATGGATGTGGGCGGCGCGGGCGTTCTCGTCCAGCCGGGCGATGCTGCGCGTGCCGGGGATGGGCACGATGTCGTCGCCCTGGCTGAGCAGCCAGGCCAGCGCGAGCTGGGCCGGCGTGTAGCTCCATTCCTCGGCGAGTGCGGCCAGCGCGTCGGCCAGCGCCAGGTTGTGATCCAGGTTGTCGCCCTGGAAGCGCGGATGGATGCGGCGGCGGTCGTCCGGCGCCAGCTGCTCGGCGGAGCGGATCGCGCCGGTCAGGAAGCCGCGGCCGAGCGGGCTGTAGGGCACGAGCGCGATGCCGAGCTCGCGGCAGGTGGGCAGCACCTCGGCCTCGACGTCGCGGCTCCACATCGAGTACTCGGTCTGCACCGCGGCAATCGGGTGCACGGCGTGTGCACGGTGGATGGTGGCGGCCGAGGCTTCCGACAGGCCCAGGTGCCGCACCTTGCCGGCCTTGACCAGCTCCGCCATCGCGCCGACGGTCTCCTCGATCGGCACGGTCTTGTCGACGCGGTGCTGGTAGTAGAGATCGATGTGGTCCACGCCCAGGCGCTGCAGGCTGGCATCGCAGGCCTGGCGCACATAGGCCGGGCTGCCGTCGATGCGGGTGACCGCGCCGTCAGGCGTGCGCACATGGCCGAACTTGGTGGCGATCACCACCTCGGCGCGGCGTACCGCCAGCAGTGACGACAGCAAGCGCTCGTTGGCGCCGATGCCGTACATGTCGGCCGTGTCGAGGAAGTTGATGCCGATGTCCAGCGCATGGTGGAGCACGGCCTGGGACCGGGCGTCGTCGGCCGGGCCGTAGAAGTCGGACATGCCCATGCAGCCCAGGCCGAGGGCCGAGACATCGGGGCCCTGGCTGCCCAGGCGGCGGTGAGGGAGGTGGGTGGGTGTCATGCGGTGCTCCTTCTTGAGTGAATCATCGGCGGGATGTCGAGAGCTTAGGAAACCGGCAGCGAGCCACCCAGCACAAAGCTCGGGCATGCTTGCCCGATCCTCCGGGACAGCGCTCGCGGCACCGCCGGAGCGGCGCAAGGCTTTGCACAATCTCCGCCATGCCGAACGATGACGACCTCCAGGCCCTGCGCGAGCGCACCGTCGCCCTGGCCCTCGCCCGCGCGCCCGGCGACGGCCTGCACCCGACCGCGCTGCCCTGGCTGCGCCTGATCCGCGCCAGTGCGCCCGCCCAACCCGTGCCAGCCATCTACGAGCCCGGCCTGGTGCTGGTGCTGCAGGGGCGCAAGCAGGCACAGATCGGCGATCGCGTCGTGCACTACGACGCACTGCAATGCCTGCTCGTGCCGGTGACGACGCTGCCGCGCGGCCGCGTCCTCGAAGCCAGCGCCGACAAGCCCTATGTCTGCCTGCGCCTGTCCTGCGAAACGCAGGCGCTGGCCGACCTGCTGCTCGATGGCGGCGCGCCGGCCACCGACGGGGACGCCGGCCTGCAGGTCGCGCCCGTGACCGCCCCGCTGCTGGATGCGGCGTTGCGCCTGCTGCGCTTGCTGGACGAACCGCAGGACCTGAAGACGCTCGCGCCGCTGCTGCAGCGCGAGATCCTCTACCGCGTGCTGACCGGGCCGCTGGGCCCGAGGCTGCGCGCGCTGGCCCAGGGCGACGGCATGGCGCGCCGGCTCAATCGCGTCATCGAGCAGCTGACGCGCCGCTTCGCGGAGCCGCTGTCCATCGACGAGCTGGCCGCGCTGGCGCACATGAGCCCGTCGACGCTGCACCTGCGCTTCAAGCAGCTCACCGCGCTGTCGCCGCTGCAGTTCCAGAAGACGCTGCGGCTGCAGCATGCGCGCCGGCTGATGCTCGGCGACGGCCTGGACGCTGCGAGCGCCGCCCATCGCGTGGGCTACGAGAGCCCGTCCCAGTTCAGCCGCGAGTACCGGCGCCTCTTCGGCGCGCCGCCGCGTGAAGACGTCGCACTTCTGCGCACCGCCGCGGCCTGACTCGCGCCTAGAATGGCTGGCTTCCGAGGAGCGTTGCAACCTCAGCACATGAGGCCAGGCTCGGAAAATCTTCTTGCAACTGCGCTCACCCGCTGGCCGACCGTGCCTGGGTGAGGACATGCTTTCCCCTCGCATCCCTCGCACGTCACCAGCGGCTTCATTCGCTTGAAGGAGCCTGCAATGACTGCCAATCTTCCGAACAACATCGTCAAGGATCTGTCGCTCGCCGACTGGGGCCGCAAAGAGATCAAGATCGCCGAGCACGAGATGCCGGCGCTGATGGCCATCCGCAAGGAATACGCCGCCAGCCAGCCGCTCAAGGGCGCCCGCGTCACCGGCTCGCTGCACATGACCATCCAGACGGCCGTGCTGGTCGAGACGCTGCAGGCCCTGGGCGCCGAAGTGCGCTGGGCGTCCTGCAACATCTTCTCGACGCAGGACCACGCCGCCGCCGCGCTGGCCGCCGTTGGCACGCCGGTGTTCGCCTACAAGGGCGAGACGCTGGAAGACTACTGGGACTACACCCACCGCATCTTCGAATTCGCCGACAAGGGCCAGCCGGGCGAAGGCCCGAACATGATCCTGGACGACGGCGGCGACGCCACGCTGCTGATGCACCTGGGCCAGAAGGCCGAGAAGGACCTGTCCGTGC
>SEEY01001027.1 GCA_004211235.1 Rubrivivax sp. | reverse complement strand
CGTCGGCTGCTTCATCGGCGGCCTGACACAGCTGGCCGGCGTGCCCGTCCACTTCGTCGGCCGGCCGCGCGTGCTGGCCGGCCTGCGCAGGCAGGGCCTGCATCTCACCGATCAGGACGGCCTGGACAGGCGCATCCCCGCCCTCGACCTGCGCCTGCATGACGCACCGCCGGCCGGCCTCAAGACCGACCTGGTGCTGCTGTGCGTGAAGTCCGGCGCCACGGCCGAGGCGGCCACCGCGCTCGGCCTGACGCTGCCCGAGGGCACGCCCGTGGTCAGCCTGCAGAACGGCATCGCCAACACCGCCCTCGCGCGCGCCACGGTGCCGCAGCTGCGCTGGCATGCCGGCATGGTCCCGTTCAACATCGCCGAACTGGCGCCTGGCCATTACCACCGCGGCACCGGCGGCGCGCTGGCGGTGGAGGGCGACGAGCGGGATCTGGCGCTGGCCGCCTGGAAGACAGCCCTGGGCCGCGTCGGCATGGGGCTGGGCCTGCACGCGGACCTGGCGCCGGTGCAATGGGGCAAGCTGCTGCTGAACCTCAACAATCCCGTCAATGCGCTGTCGGGCCGGCCGCTGCGCGACGAACTGCTGCAGCGTGGCTACCGCCGCGTGCTGGCAGCGCTGCAGCAGGAGGCGCTGGCGCTGCTGGACGCCGCGCAGCGCCCCGTCGCGCAACTGACGCCGCTGCCGCCGCACCGCCTGCCCGCCGTGCTGCGCCTGCCGACGCCGCTCTTCCGCCTGGCCGCCGCACGTTTGCTGCGCATCGATGCGCAGGCCCGCTCGAGCATGGCGGACGACCTCGCCGCAGGCCGCCCGACGGAGATCGACGCCCTCTGCGGCGAGATCGTGCGGCTGGCGCAAAGCCTGCAGCGCAGCGCGCCGCTGAACGCCCGCATGCGGGCGCTCGTGGAGGCCTGGCCGCGGCGACACCGGCCCTACGCGCCGGCCGAGCTGCTGAAAGCGCTCGGCCTGTCCTGATTTGATCGATCTGCGTCCGCCAGCGCGTGGCGCGCGTTGCATGATGGCGGAACACTGGACGCCTCTTCAACGCCACGAGGCCACGCCATGAGCCCCAACCACACCGCCCTCCTCGTCATCGACGCCCAACAGTCCTTCGCGCACCGGCCCTACTTCGAAGCCAGCGAAGTGCCGGCCTACCTGGCGGCGCAGAACCGGCTCATCGAAGGCTTCGAGGCCGCCGGCCTGCCGATCGTCCGCGTCTACCACGTGCAGCCGGGGACGGAAGCTGCCGATCCGTTCAGCCTGGCCAGCGGCCTGGTGCGGCCGCTGGCCGGCC
>SEEY01001026.1 GCA_004211235.1 Rubrivivax sp. | reverse complement strand
CGCGCCGGACCTGCTGTCGGCGCTGCCCGTCAACGTCGCGGCCGACCGCACGCCGGCTGCCGTCGAGGCGGTCGAGAAGCTGCTCGCCGCCGAGCGCTTCGACGTTGTGCGTGAAGCAGACGGTCGCGCCGTTCAGCTTCTCCGGCCGCAGCACGGCGGCGTGGACGAAGTCGAAGGCGACAACGTCGAAGCGCTCGGCGGCGAGCAGCTTCTCGACCGCCTCGACGGCAGCCGGCGTGCGGTCGGCCGCGACGTTGACGGGCAGCGCCGACAGCAGGTCCGGCGCGCGTTGCCAGCGCGAACGCGGCGGACTGGGTTGCCAGCCGATGAAGCGCTCGCATTGCCGGTCGAGGTCAGACTGCCACTCGCGCTGCTGCTCGGCCGTGGCCGGCGACAGCAACGTGACGTCGAACTGGCCGCTTTCCTTCAGCCCGCGCAGGATGTTGCCCGTGCGGATCTTGCCGCCGGCATCGGCCGGGAACAGGAAGACCGGCGAGATGAAGGCGACCTTCAATCGACGCTCTGGCAGGCTCACCAGCAGATGCCCTCGTACTCGGCGAAGCCCGCGCCCCGCAGATCGGCATAACCGTTCAAGTCCACGACACGTGCGCCCTTGGCGAGCGCGATGATGCGCTGGCGCGTCTCTGCGTCTGCATGGCCGACGACGACGATCTCGGCGCGTGCCAGCACGGCATCGGGCGTCTCGTGCAGCAGCTTGTCGAGGTGGGGAATCTCGCGGTCGATGTATTCCTTGTTCTTGCCGAGCAGGCGGGCGATCTTGACGAATTTGTCGTAGATGGCGAGGTCAAAGCCCTTGCCGAGCAACTTCTCGGCCAGCACCACCAGCGGCGAGTCCCGCAGGTCATCCGTGCCAGGCTTGAAGGCCAGGCCGAACAGCGCCACGGGCTTGCGGCCATGGGCGGCGATCAGCTCGTAGGCGCGACCGATGTGGGCGTCGTTGCTGTCCAGCAGCGCGCCGAGCACGGGGATGTCGACACCGCGTTCGCGGGCGATGGTCAGGAAACCCTTGACCTCCTTGGGCAGGCAGGAGCCGCCGAAGGCGAAGCCGGGCCTGAGGTAAGCCTTGGAGATGTTGAGCTGGGTGTCGCGGCAGAACAGCTCCAGCACGTCGCGCGAGTCCAGGCCGGTTTCCTTCAGCACGGCGCCGGCCTCGTTGGCGAAGACGATCTTCAGCGCGTGGAAGACGTTGCACAGGTACTTGACCGACTCGGCCACGCCCACGTCGGCCGCGACGAAGTTGCCCGGCACGCCGGCGTAGAGCCGCTTCATGACCTCGACGC
>SEEY01000242.1 GCA_004211235.1 Rubrivivax sp. | reverse complement strand
AGGTTGATGAACATGAAGCCGCCGCCGGCGCGGCTGCCGCCGGTGAAGCCCACCACCGTGTCCACCGCCGGGTCGCGCCGGATGATGTCCACCAGTTGCTTGAGCTTGCCCTGCATGGCCTGGAAGGAAATGCTCTGGTCGGCCCGCATGCCGCCGTTGATCTGGCCGGTGTCCTGCTGCGGGAAGAAGCCCTTGGGCACGACGGTGAACAGATAGGCGTTCAGGCCGATGACGGTCACCAGGATCAGCATCACGACGGCCCGGCTGGCCAGCGCCCAGTCCAGGCTGGACGCGTAGGTGCGGTGCAGCCGGTCGAAGCCGCTTTCGAAGAAGCGTGCGATGCGGCCCGGCTTCTTGCCCGGGTCCACCGGCTTGAGCAGCCAGGCGCACATCATCGGCGTCGTCGTCAGCGAGATGACGAGAGAGATCATCACCGCGGCCGACAACGTCACCGCGAACTCGCGGAACAGCCGGCCCACCTGCCCGCCCATGAACAGCAGCGGGATGAACACCGCGATCAGGCTCAGGCTGATCGACAGAACGGTGAAGCTGACCTCCCGCGCGCCGAGCAGCGCCGCCTGCATGCGGCCCATGCCCTGCTCGACATGGCGCGCGGTGTTTTCCAGCACGACGATGGCGTCATCGACGACGAAGCCGGTCGCCACCGTCAGCGCCATCAGGCTCAGGTTGTTGAGGCTGAAACCGAGCATCAGCATGATGCCGAAGGTGGCCAGCAACGACACGACGGTGGCCACCGCCGGGATGATGGTCGCGCGCGCGCTGCGCAGGAAGGCGCTCACCACCAGCACGACCAGCACGATGGCGATGATCAACGTCACCTCCACCTCGTGCAGCGAGGAGCGGATGGAGTTGGTGCTGTCCGAGGCGACCTGCAGCTTCACGTCCTGCGGCAGCTGCGCCTGCAGTTCGGGCAGCAGCGCGCGGATGCCGTCGACCGTCTCGATGACGTTGGCGCCGGGCTGGCGTGTGATCAGCACGACGACGGCCGGCTGGCCGTTGAACAGGCCGAGCGTGCGGGTGTCCTCGACGCTGTCGATGACGTCCGCCACATCGGCCAGGCGGATGGCGGCGCCGTCGCGCCAGGCGACGACGAGGTCGCGGTAGTCCGCGGCCTTGCGGCCACTGCCAGCGGCACTGGCGCTGTAGATCTGCAGCCGGCGGCCGTTGCCCTCGATGGCGCCCTTGGGCCGGTTGGCCGCGCTGGACTGCAGCGCCGCGCGCACGTCCTCGGCGCTCAGGCCATAACGGTTCAGTGCATAGGGCAGCAGCTCCACGCGCACGGCCGGCAGCGAGCCGCCGCCCAGCTCCACGTCGCCCACGCCCTCGGCCTGCGCGAGCTTCTGCTGAACGATGTTGGACACCGCGTCGTAGATCTGGCCGGCGCTGCGCGTGTCGGAGGTCAGCGCCAGGATCATCACCGGCGCGTCGGACGGGTTGGCCTTGCGGTAGGTCGGGTTGCTGCGCAGCGTGGCCGGCAGGTCGGCGCGCGAGGCGTTGATGGCCGCCTGCACCTCGCGGGCTGCCGAGTCGATCTTGCGGTTCAGCTCGAACTGCAGGCTGACGCGCGTCGAGCCATTGCCGCTGTTCGACGTCATCTCGGTGACGCCGGCAATCGCGCCCAGGCGCCGTTCCAGCGGCGTGGCGACGCTGCTGGCCATCGTCGCGGGGCTGGCGCCGGGCAGGCGCGCGCTGACGGAGATCGTCGGGTAGTCCACCTGCGGCAGCGGCGCCACCGGCAGCGCGAAGAACGCGCCGATGCCGGCCAGCGCCACGCCGGCCGTCAGCAGCACGGTCGCAATCGGCCGCTTGACGAAGAACTCCGAAAAGATCACGCCGTCGCCTCCTGCGACGCCGGCTTGCGGCGCCCCCAGCGCCGCCCCAGCCGGTCGAAGCCCAGGTAGATCACCGGCGTCGTGAACAGCGTCAGCAGCTGGCTGACGATCAGCCCGCCGAAGATGCTGATGCCCAGCGGCCGGCGCAACTCGGCGCCTTCACCGAAGCCGAGCATCAGCGGCACGGCGGCAAAGAGTGCGGCCAGCGTCGTCATCAGGATGGGCCGCAGGCGCAGCAGTGCCGCCTGATGGATGGCTTCGCGCGGCGACTTGCCCTCCTGGCGCTCCGCCTCGATGGCGAAGTCGATCATCATGATCGCGTTCTTCTTGACGATGCCGATCAGCAGGATGATGCCGATGATGCCGATGACGCCGAGGTCCTGGCCGCACAGCATCAGCGCCAGCAACGCGCCGACGCCCGCCGACGGCAGCGTCGACAGAATCGTCAGTGGGTGGATGTAGCTCTCGTACAGCACGCCCAGCACGATGTAGACGCACACCACGGCCGCCAGGATCAGCCACAGCTGGCTGGAGAGCGACTGCTGATAGGCGCCGGCCGCGCCGAGGAAGGTGAGCGTCACGCTGGCCGGCAGCTTGGCGTCGACCGCAGCGCGCCTGATCGCATCCACCGCCTGGCCCAGCGACACGCCGGGCGCCGTGTCGA
Source organism: Rubrivivax sp. (assembly GCA_004211235.1). Next base: position 3,753 of record SEEY01000242.1, on the reverse strand, counting down.
AGCCCAGCGTCGTCGCCGGGTACTGCGCCACGTGCGTGACCTGCAGCGGCGCCGGGCGCTCGGTGATCTTCGCGATGGCCGAGAGCGGCGTCGTCGTGCCGGAGCTCGTCTTGAGGTGCAGCAGGCCGAGCGATTCAGGCGTGGTCAGCAGGTCGGGCCGGGCCTCCAGGATGACGCGGTACTGGTTGGTCTCGGTGAAGATGGTCGAGACGATGCGCTGGCCAAAGGCGCTGTAGAGCGCGTCGTCCACCGACGCGGCGCTGATGCCTAGCCGCGACGCGGTGTCGCGGTCGATGTCGATGAAGGCCGCCAGGCCCATGGCGCCGGCGTCGGACACCACGTTGCGCACCTGCGGCACGCCGGCGAGCTGCTGCGTCAGCGTGGTGGCCCAGCGCGTGACGGTGGCGTTGTCCGCGCCTTCGAGGGACACGCGGTACTGCGTCGGGCCGCTCTCGGCGTCGATGGTCAGGTCCTGCGTCGGCTGCAGGTAGACCGACACACCGGCCACCTGCGAGGCGCGTTCGCGCAGGCGGTCAATTGTTTCCTGCTGGCTGCCGCTGCGTTCCTTCTTCAGGTTCACGAGCAGACGGCCGGTGTTCAGCATCGTGTTGTTGGCAGCGTCCACGCCGGTCAGGGAGCTGAGGCTTTCAACATCCGGGTCGGCCAGCATCGCGCGTGCTGCCGCCTGCTGCAGCTCGGCCATGCGCGCATACGACACCGACTGCGCCGTCTCGATGCGCACCTGCAGCTGCCCCGTGTCCTGGGTCGGGAACAGGCCTTTCGGAATGAACAGGTAGAGCGCCACCGTCAGCAGCAGCGTCGCCAGCGCCACCAGCAGCGTGAGCGTCTCGTGCCGCAGCACCAGCTGCAGCGCACCGTCGTAGCGGTGCACCACGCGGTCGAACACGCGCTGGAAACGGGCGCTCAGCGAGCGTGGGTTGTCGGCGTCATGGCTTGGTTTCAGCCAGCGGACCGACATCATCGGCACCAGCGTCAGCGACACGACGGCGGAGATCAGGATGGTGATCGCCAGCGTCACCGCGAACTCGCGGAACAGCCGGCCGACGACGTCGCCCATGAACAGCAGCGGGATCAGCACGGCGATCAGCGACACCGTCAGCGAGATGATGGTGAAGCCGATCTGCGAGGCGCCTTTCAAGGCCGCCGCCATCGGCTTCTCGCCTTCCTCGATGTAGCGCGCGATGTTCTCGATCATGACGATGGCGTCGTCGACGACGAAGCCGGTGGCGATCGTCAGCGCCATCAGGCTCAGGTTGTTCAGGCTGTAGCCGAGCAGGTACATCGCCCCGCAGGAACCGATCAGCGAGATCGGCACCGCCAGGCTGGCGATGACGGTGGCGCGCAGGTCGTGCAGGAAGGCGAAGATCACCAGCACCACCAGCGCCACGGCCAGCAGCAGCTCGATCTCCACGTGAAGCACCGAGGCGCGGATGCCCGTCGTGCGATCGCTCAGCACCTGCACGCTCACGTTGGCCGGCAGGCCGGCCTGCAGCTCTGGCAGGCGCGCCTTGATGGCGTCGACGGTGGCAATGACGTTGGCGCCCGGCTGGCGCTGCACGTTCAGCACGATGGCCGGCTTGAGCGTGCCCTCGGTGCCCGCCCAGGCGCCGAGCTTGACGTTCTCGGCGCTGTCGACGATGCGCGCCACGTCCGTCAGCCGCACCGGCGCGCCGTTGCGGAAGGCAACGATCAGCTGCGCGTACTCCTTGGCCGCCAGCAGCTGGTCGTTCGCGTTGATCGTGTAAGCCCGCGTCGGCCCGTCGAAGCTGCCCTTGGCGCTGTTGGCATTGGCCGCGCTGATGGCGCTGCGCACAGTGTCCAGCCCCAGGCCGTAGGACGCCAGCGCCTGCGTGTCGGCCTGGATGCGCACGGCCGGCCGTTGCCCGCCGCTGAGCGAGACGAGGCCGACGCCGGGCACCTGGCTGATCTTCTGCGCCAGCCGCGTGTTGACGAGGTTCTGCACCTCGGTCAGCGGCAGGCTGTCGGAGGTGATGGCGAGCGTCAGCACCGGCGCGTCGGCCGGGTTGACCTTGGCGTAGACCGGCGGCGCCGGCAGGTCGGCCGGCAGCAGCGAGCCGCCGGCGTTGATGGCGGCCTGCACCTCCTGCTCGGCCACGTCCAGCGTCTGGCCCAGGCCGAACTGCAGCGTGACGATGGACACGCCCGCTGCGCTCGTCGAACTCATGCGCTGCAGGCCCGACATCTGGCCGAAGTTGCGCTCCAGCGGCGCGGTGACCGTCTGGCTCATCACCTCCGGGCTGGCGCCGGGGTAGAGCGTCTGCACCTGGATGGTCGGGTAGTCGACCTGCGGCAGCGCCGAAAGCGGCAGGAACTTGAAGCCCAGGAAGCCGGCCAGCACGATGGCCAGCATCAGCAGCGAGGTGGCGACCGGCCGCTCGATGAAGGGGCGGGACGGGCCGCTCGTCGCGCCGGCGGTGGCCTCGTCCACCCGGTCCGGTGGCGCGTCGCTCATGGCGCTGCCGCTTCGGAGGCGCGGCGGTGCGGGGCCGAGGCCCCATCCCGGCCGCTGCGGGCACCGGAGGCGCCGGATGCCGCGCCGTCCGGGCGGCGTCGCCCGCCACCCGCGCCCGACGCCGGCGCATCTCCCGGCAGCGTCACGCGCGCGCCGTCCTTCAGCCGGTCCGCGCCCTCGGTGATGACCTTCTCGCCCGCCTGCAGCCCGCTGGCGATGACGACCATCTCGTCGGTGGCCGGCCCGCGTTTGACCGGCCGTGTCGCCACCGTGCGCGCCGCCTCGTCGAGCACGTAGACGAACTCACCCTTGCTGCTGTTGCGCAGCGCCGCCACGGGCACGGTGACCGCGCCTTCCAGCGTCTGCAACAGCAGCCGCACGTTGACGAACTGATTCGGGAACAGCGCCTCCTTCGCATTGGCGAAGCGGGCCTTGGCGCGCACCGTGCCGGTCTGCGTATCGACCTGGTTGTCCAGCGTCGAGAAGCGGCCCTCGCCGACGACCGTGCTGCGCGTGCGGTCCAAGGCAGTGACCGGCAGCACCGAGCCGCTGGCCATGCGCGCCTGCAGCTCGGGCACGCGGTCCTGCGGAAGCGAGAACTCGACGTCGATGGGGGCGGTCTGCGTGATCACGGCGATGCCGTTCGCGTCGCCGGAGCTGACGACGTTGCCGATGTCCACCACGCGCAGGCCGACCCGGCCCGCAATCGGCGCCACGATGCGGCTGTAGCCCAGGTTCAGCCGCGCCGTGCCCTCATTCGCGCGGTTGGTGGTGGCCGTGCCTTCCAGCTGGCGCACCAGCGCTGCCTGGGTGTCGACGTCCTGGCGGGCGATGGAATCCTGCTGGAGCAGCGTCTGATAGCGCTGCAGCGTGAGGCGCGCGTTCTCCAGCTGCGCCTCGTCACGCTGGCGCTGCCCGGTGGCCTGCATCAAAGTCAGCTCGAACTGCCGCGGGTCGATGGTGGCCAGCAACTGGCCCTTGCTGACGAGCTGCCCTTCCTTGAACAGCACCTGCTGCAACACGCCCGACACCTGCGGTCGCACGGTGACCGTAGCCGCCGGCGTCACGGTGCCCAGCGCTTCCACGGTGATCGGCACGTCCGCCTTGCGCGCCACCGCCACGCCCACGGTGGTGGCCTGCCCACCCCGCCCGCCGGGCCGGCCGCCTGCTGCGGGTGCCTCGGGTTCGCGGTGCGTCAGCCACCAGGCCAGCGCCACGAGCCCGGCCAGCAGCAGCAGGGCCAGCACGGTGATCCAGAG
>SEEY01000241.1 GCA_004211235.1 Rubrivivax sp. | reverse complement strand
ACGCGGGTCTCGGGCGGCAGGGCCAGGATGCGCCGCATGGAGCCGTACAGGGTGCGCGCGTCGCCGCCCGGAAAGTCGGCACGCGCCGAGCCGACATCGGGCATGAAGAGGGTGTCGCCGACGAACACCGCGCCGTCGACGACATAAGCCATGTCCGCCGGCGTGTGCCCGGGCACCAGCAGCGCCCGCGCTTCGGTCTCGCCGATGTGGAACACCTCGTCGTCCTTGAAGAGGTGGTCGAACTGCGCGCCGTCAGGCAGGAAGTTGCGCTCCAGGTTGTAGAGCTTCTTGAAGGTCGCCTGCACGTCGCGGATGTGCTCGCCGATGGCGATGCGGCCGCCCACCTTGCCCTGCAGATGCCGGGCACTGGACAGGTGGTCGGCGTGGGCATGCGTCTCCAGAATCCACTGCACGCTGAGGCCATTCGCCGCCACGTACGCGAGCAGCCTGTCGGCCTGGACGGTGCTGGTGCGGCCGGACCTGAAGTCGAAGTCCAGCACGGGGTCGACGATGGCCGCACAACGGCTGGCCTGGTCGACGATGACATAGGACACGGTCCAGGTCTTGTCGTCGAAGAAGGCCTGGACGGTGGTGCGGGTGGCCATGGTGCCTCCGTGTGTCGCTATGTTGAATTACATTATATTTATAGATATTATGAAGTCAACGAGAGGAGGCGAGCGATGACAACCACCACCATCGACCCGGACCGGCTGCGCCAGGCCGCCGGGCAGGCCGTCGCCGCTTTGAAGGTGCTGGCCAACGAAGACCGCCTGCTGCTGCTGTGCCAGCTGTCGCAGGGGGAAATGGCCGTTGGCGACCTGGAAGAGACGCTCGGCATCCACCAGCCCACGCTGTCGCAGCAACTGGGCGTGCTGCGCGGGGAGGGCGTGGTGGACACGCGCCGCGACGGCAAGCGCATCTTCTACAGCGTGGCCGATGCCCGGCTGCTGCAGATGCTGGCGGTGCTGTACGACCTCTACTGCCCGCAGGAGGCGTCATGACCATTGCCTGGCAGGCTTTCACACCTTTCGCCTCTCTGGCGGGCGGCGTGCTGATCGGCGTCGCTGCAGCGATGTTCGTGCTGCTCAACGGCCGCATCGCCGGCATCAGCGGCGTGCTGGGCGGGCTGCTCCGGCCGGTGCGCGGCGACCTCGGCTGGCGCGGCGCCTTCCTGCTCGGGCTCGTCGCCGCGCCGTGGGCCTACGCCCTGTTCGCGGCCGTACCGACGCCGCGCATCGATGCCGGCTGGACGATGCTGGTCGTCGCCGGGCTGCTGGTGGGTGTCGGCACGCGCTACGGTGCCGGCTGCACCAGCGGGCACGGCGTCTGCGGCCTTTCGCGCCTGTCGCCGCGCTCCCTGGTCGCGACCTTGACCTTCATGGGCGCCGGCTTCGCCACCGTGTTCCTGCTGCGGCACGCCGCCGGCCTCTGAGACAGCGCCATGCCGCTCTTCACCTCACTGCTCGCCGGCCTCGTGTTCGGCATCGGCCTGATCGTGTCCGGCATGGCCGACCCGGCCAAGGTGCTCGGTTTTCTGGACCTGGCGGGCGCCTGGGACCCGTCGCTGGCCCTCGTGATGATCGGTGCCATCGCGGTGGGGCTGGTCGCCTTCGCAATGGCCCGCCGGCGCACGACCACGTGGCTCGGCCTGGGCATGAAGTTGCCGCAGGCCGGCCGGATCGATGCGCGGCTGGTCGGTGGCAGCGTGCTGTTCGGTGCCGGCTGGGGACTGGCCGGGTTCTGCCCCGGGCCGGCGCTCGTGGCGCTGGGGATGGGCGAGCTCAAGGCGGTCGTTTTCGTCGCCGCCATGATTGCGGGCATGGGCGTGTTCGAGCTGCTGCAGCGACGCGGCGGCGCCTGACCGGATGAGCCCGCAAAGAGACGCCAAAATCCGCGCCCATGCTGTTTCTGCTTTCGCCCGCCAAGTCCCTCGACTACGACACGCCGACGCCAGCCGAGCTGGCCCCGGCGCTGACGCGCCCGCAGTTCCTCGATGACACGGCGGCCTTGATCGACGTGCTGCGCAGCAAGACGGTGGCCGATGTGCGCGCGCTGATGGACCTGTCGGAGCCGCTGGCCCAGCTCAATGTCGACCGCTACGCCGCCTGGCGCCCGCGCTTCACCGAGCGCAACAGCAAGCCGGCGGTGCTGGCCTTCAACGGCGATGTCTACGACGGGCTGGACGCGAAGACGCTGAGCGCCGACGACATCGCCTGGGCCCAGGCGCACGTCCGCATGCTGTCGGGCCTCTACGGCATCCTGCGGCCGCTGGACCGCATGCAGCCCTACCGGCTGGAGATGGGCACCCGCCTGGCCACGCCCGCCGGCGCGAACCTGTACGACTGGTGGGGCGACCGCCTGGCGTTGCACCTCAACAAGCTCGCCCGAGCGGAGAAGGCGCCGGTCATCGTCAACCTGGCCTCGCAGGAATACTTCCGCGCTGCCGACCGCAAGGCGCTCAAGCCCAGGGTGGTGGACTGCCAGTTCGAGGACTGGAAGAACGGCGAGTACAAGATCATCAGCTTCTTCGCCAAGCGCGCCCGGGGCCTGATGGCGCGCTTTGCCATCCAGCAGCGCCTGGAGACGACTGAAGGCCTCAAGGCTTTCGATCTGGACGGCTATCGTTGGGCCGCCGAGGCGTCCGCGCCCGATCATCTGGTTTTTCGTCGCAAGTTATGAGCGCAGCGCAGGGCCGTCCCAAGCAAGCTCACCCCCGCTTGGCGGGACAGCGCGTAGCGCGAAGGGTGCATCAATGAGCCAACAAGTCATCACCCCCGAGCTCTGCGAGTGGATCGCGGAGCAGAGCCGCGCCGGCCATGCCTCCGAGAGCATCCTGGCCGCCATGCTCGGCAGCGATTGGGACGAATCCGTCGCCCGCCAGGCGCTGGCGCGCACGCTCGGCCAGTCGGCCACGCTGACGCCGCCGCCCGGCGCCGTGCGCGGCCTGCCCGAACCGGACCTGAGCCGCTTCGCGCCCGTCATCGACACCGGCGATCGCGCCGTCAAGGTGTTGATGGCCTTGCGCCAGCCCCGCGTCATCGTCTTCGGCGACCTGCTGTCGGAGGAGGAGTGCGACGGCATCATGGCGCTCGCCGGCAAGCGGCTGGCGCGCTCCGAGACGGTCGCGACCGCCGCCGATGGCAGCGAGGTGAATGCCGCGCGCACCAGCGACGGCATGTTCTTCGAGCGCTGCGAGACCGAGCTGATCCGCAAGGTGGAATCGCGCATCGCCACGCTGCTGCGCTGGCCGCTGGACCACGGCGAAGGCCTGCAGGTGCTGCGCTACCGACCGGGCGCGGAGTACCAGCCGCACTACGACTACTTCGACCCCGGCCACGTCAGCACGCCCAACATCCTCAAGCGCGGCGGCCAGCGCGTGGCCACGCTGGTGATCTACCTGAACACGCCAGCGGCGGGCGGCGCGACGATCTTCCCGGACATCGGCCTGGACGTCGCCCCCGTCAAGGGCAATGCGGTGTTCTTCAGCTACGACCGGCCGCACCCGGCCACGCAGACCCTGCACGGCGGCTCGCCGGTCGTGGAGGGCGAGAAGTGGGTGGCGACGAAATGGCTGCGCCAGGGCGTGTTCACCTGATCACGCCGTCGCCGCGATCAGCGCCGCCAGCGTCAGCGCGACGACCGCAAGCAGCACGAAGTACAGGCCGCTGAGCAGCGCGCCGCGCCAGGCCGCGCCCCACCGGCCCAGCCCGTAGACCCGCTGCATCGCCACGAGGCCGTGCACGAACACGGCGAGCATCACCGGGCCTTCCAGACGGGTGGCCACGGCCAGCAGCACCGCGAGGAACCACAGGCTGTGGCTGTGCAGCGAGAACACGAAATGCTCGGCGTAGCGGCGGCCGCGGCCGGCGAACATCAGCAGCAGCAGTGCCGCGAAGATGGGCTGCATCGCCAGCATGGCGTAGGGCGCCAGCGCCCGAGCCCGTGCCTTCCACTGGTCGAACGTCATCGACTCCGCCCTGTTGGCAAGGTCGGTCGCCCAGCGCTCGGCACGGCTGCATGTTTCGGGCTGGGCGAGATTGCAGTCGCCGAACTTGGAGCTGATCTTCACCGCGCCGTCCGGCGAGCTGGTGCCTCGGGATGCGGCTGCGGCAGCCTTCGCCGTTTCGGCGGGTGTCATGCCGGGCTTGACGCGCAGCCGCACCGGCTTGCCCGGTTCGTTGACGACGGCGTCCTCCGGCTCGACGGTCCGGGTCGGACCCTGTGGCACCAGTGCCAGGCCGATGAAGAAGACGAAGCTCGCGCTCAGGTAGACCCGCAGCGGCAGCACGTAGCGCCGCCGCTTGCCGTGGAAGTAGGCGTTGGTGAGGTGGCCGGGCAGGGCGAGCAGCGCCCACAGCGTGCGCCACAGCGGGCCGTCGAAGGCGACGTAGTGGCCGAGGTATTCGGTGAACATCTCCCGCACCGACGGCGGGTGCAGGTCCGTCTCCTGGCCGCAATGCCCGCAGTACACGGGGCGCGGCGCGGCGAGCGTGAAGTGGCAGTTGCGGCAGTAGGGCAGCTCGGGCGCGTGGTGGGTCATGCGGACAGGAGTTTGTGGATCAGGTCGGGCGTGCTGGCGGCCTGGAACTTCTTCATCAGCCGCGCGCGGTAGACGTCCACCGTGCGATGGCTGATGGCCAGCCGCCGGCCGATCAGCTTGCTGGTCAGGCCGTCGATGAGCAGGGCGGCGATCTCGCGCTCGCGCGGCGTCAGTTCGACCGTCAGGCCACGCCGGGCGGACAGGTCCTCGAAGCTCCAGATGCCGCGGGCGTGGGGGTCGCGCGGGTCCAGTGCCCGGCCGCTGACATGGCACCAGAACAGGCTGCCGTCGAAGCGCTTCATGACGCGGTCGTCGCCGTAGCAGCCGCGCGCATCAAGGCTGGCGACGATGCGGTCGCCGGTGCGCTCGAACTCCGCATGGGACGGATAAAGCTGCTCGAAGCTGTGGCCGACGAGCTGCTCGCGCCGCGCACCGAAGATGGCCAGCACCTGCTGGTTGCAGTCACGCACGACGCGCTGCTCGGACAGGATCAGGCCGATGGGGGCGAGGTCGAAGGCCAGGCGGTAGTCGGGCAACGTGGCGCTCAAGCGGTGGCGGTGGAGAGTCGGTTCGTGTCCGCCGCGACCGGCAAGATGCGGCAGGCGAGCGATCCGGAGCGTTGAAGGGATTAGGCAATTCTACGTAACGCCATACGTAGCCTGGCGCGGCTACGCTCTGCGCCTTCCCGAGGTGTTGATGGAGACAACGGCATGAACAAGGTGTACCCGAGCGCTGCAGAAGCGCTTCGTGGCGTCGTGGAGGACGGGCAGTTGCTGGCCGTCGGCGGCTTTGGCCTGTGCGGCATCCCGGAGGCGCTGATCGCGGCGCTGCGCGACAGCGGCAAAAAGGACCTGACGGTGATCTCCAACAACGCGGGCGTCGACGGCTTCGGCCTCGGCCAGCTGCTGGAGACGCGCCAGATCCGCAAGATGATTTCCAGCTATGTCGGCGAGAACAAGGAGTTCGAGCGCCAGTACCTGGCCGGCGAACTGGAGCTGGAGTTCACGCCGCAGGGCACGCTGGCCGAGAAGCTGCGCGCCGGCGGCGCCGGCATTCCGGCCTTCTTCGTGCGCACCGGCGTCGGCACGCTGATCGCCGAAGGCAAGGAGACGCGCGAGTTCGACGGCGAGACCTACATCCTGGAGAAGGCGCTGACGCCGGACGTGTCGCTCGTGAAGGCGTACAAGGCCGACCGCAGCGGCAACCTCGTGTTCCGCCGCACGGCGCGCAACTTCAACCCGGCGGCGGCGATGGCCGGCAAGCTGACCGTCGTCGAGGTCGAGCAGATCGTCGAGGTGGGCGAGATCGACCCGGACGACGTCCACCTGCCCGGCATCTACGTGCATCGCATCGTCTTGAACGCCAACCCCGAAAAGCGCATCGAGAAGAAGACGTTGTCCCCGAAGAAGGAGGTTTGAGATGGCCTGGACGCAAGACCAGATGGCCGCCCGTGCGGCCCAGGAGCTGGAAGACGGCTTCTACGTGAACCTCGGCATCGGCATCCCGACGCTGGTGGCCAACCATGTGCCGGCGGACAAGGAGGTCTGGCTGCAGAGCGAGAACGGCATGCTCGGCATCGGCCCCTTCCCGACCGAGGACGAGGTCGACGCCGACCTCATCAACGCCGGCAAGCAAACGGTGACGACGCTGCCCGGCAGCGCCATCTTCGGCAGCCACGACAGCTTCGCGATGATCCGCGGCGGCAAGATCAACCTCAGCATCCTGGGCGCCATGCAG
>SEEY01001025.1 GCA_004211235.1 Rubrivivax sp. | reverse complement strand
GGATGTTGGCGCCGAGCGCCTCCAGCACGTCGGCGCTGCCGGTCTTGCTGCTGACGCTGCGGTTGCCGTGCTTGGCCACCTGCGCGCCGCCGGCCGCGGCGACGAACATCGAGCAGGTCGAGATGTTGAAGCTGTGCGCGCCATCGCCGCCGGTGCCGACGACGTCGACGAGGTGGGGTTGCGGGCCGAGCGGCACCTTGTTGCTCAGCTCGCGCATGACCTGCGCCGCGGCGGTGATCTCGCCGATGGTTTCCTTCTTCACGCGCAGGCCGGTCAGCAGCGCCGCGGCGATGACGGGCGACATCTCGCCGGCCATGATGCGGTGCATTAGCGCCAGCATCTCGTCATGAAAGATCTCGCGGTGCTCGATGACGCGGGTCAGGGCTTCGTTGTCGGTGATGGGCATCTCAAAGCTCCCGGCGCTGGGGTTCGGCCTGGTGAAGGTAGCGGGTGAACAGATCACGCGGCGGCGCTGCGTCGACCTGCTTCATCAGCATGCCGACATTGCCGCGGTGGTGGCTGCCGTGGTGGATGACATGGGCGAGGATTTCCTCGCGGCTCATGCGGCCGGCGTCACCGTCGGTGAAGCGAAAGCTCACCATCTCTTCGAACTGCTCGGGCCGCAGCGCCCGCACGTAGTCGACATACCAGCCGTCCACCTGCTCGAACGAGGCGCGCAAGTCGTCCAGCGTCGGCGTGTCGGCGGTGTTGCTGGCGGTGAAGCCATGCCGCTCGCCGCGCAGGTGGGCGGCAAAGATGCGGTCGACCGTGTGAATGTGGTTGAGCGTGCGCAGGGCAACGTGGCGGTTCTCGGGCGAGAGCGGCGCCGCCGCCAGCGCCGCGAGGAATTCGCGGTCGATGGCGGCCTTTTGCTCGTAGAGCGCCGTCAGCAGCGTGGATGTCGACATGCTCAGGCCTCCGTCAGGAATTCGCGGGCCGCCGCGATGGCGTGGTCGATGCCGGCCGCGTCGACGTCCAGATGCGTCACGAAGCGCAGGCCGATCAGGCCGGTGGCCAGCACGCCGCGGGTCTTCAAATGCGCCAGCAGCGCCGGCGTGCGGCCGTCGCTGACCTGGGCGAAGACGATATTCGTCTGCGGTGGCGTGACGGTGACACCCGGCAGCGCGGCCAGGCCCTCGGCCAGCCGTTTCGCCAGCGCATGGTCATCGGCCAGGCGGTCGACGTGATGGGTCAGCGCATGGTCGGCCGCCGCTGCCAGCAGCCCGACCTGGCGCAGACCGCCGCCGACCATCTTGCGAACGCGGTGCGCGCGGCCGATCAGCTCGCGCGAGCCGACCAGCAT
>SEEY01001024.1 GCA_004211235.1 Rubrivivax sp. | reverse complement strand
ACTCGTGGTAATCGAGGCCGGCGCGGCGCATGCGGGCGTCGTCCAGCGGAAAGCCCAGCGGCTCGACCAGGTGCAACTGGGCGCCGGTATTGGCGCACAAGCGGATGATATTGCCGGTGTTCGGTGGAATCTCCGGTTCGACCAGTACGACATGAAACAAGACAATCTCCTGAATAATCAAAGGTCTAACGACGCGGGGTACGGGCAAAGGCGAGGCAGGTGACGCGTGAGGCGCCAGCACGCTTCAGGGTGGCGGCGATTTCGTCCAGCGTTACCCCGGTCGTGATGACGTCGTCGATGATGCCGATATGCTGTCCGCTTACCGAGCCCAGGCTTGCCGGCGGCACCCTGAATGCCAGTCGCAGGTTGGCGCGGCGCTCGCCCGGCGCCAGTAGCGTCTGCGGAGCGGTATCGCGGCAGCGTTCCAGCAGCCTGGCCTGCAGCGGCAGGCCGAGTCCGCGCGCCAGCGCCCGCCCGATTTCCAGCGCCTGGTTAAAGCCGCGCTCGGTCAGGCGTCGCTGGCCAAGAGGCACGGGAGCGAGCACGGACGGCCATGCTGCGCGCGGCAGCTGGCGCATTGCCTGCGCAAGCAGGTCGCCGAACAGCGGCGCCAAGGCAAGCTGACCGCCGAATTTCAGCTCCTGCACGAGCAAGTCGAGCGGCGCCTCGTAGTCGGTGACCACGACGGTGGCATCGAAGGCAGGCGGACGGCGCAGGCAGTTGCCGCAAACGCTGGCGCCGCCAGCGCCGGCAGGCAGCAGCATCGCGCACTGCCGGCAGCGCGGCGCCGGCGGCGCCAGGTAGCGCAGGCGGCAGGGTAGGCAAAGGACGGTCGCGCCGCTGCATCCGCACAGCGCGCAGCAGCAGGGTATGCCGGCGCGCAGCCGGGCGGCAAGAACCTGCAAAGTGTGGCAGAGCGTGGCGAGCATGGAGCGGCAAATCCGGCGACAGGGTAAACTTGCCGCGATTATCTCATTTGAATGATGCCTGCCGTGGCCACATCCTCCCAGCCTTCTCCCTCCGCCGAGCGTGCCAGCGCCCCGATTGACCTGCAGCGCGTGCGGCAGCTGTTTTCCGCCCCGGCCAGCGTTGCCGAATCGGGCTTCCTGCGACGCGAAGTTGCCGGGCGCATGTTCGAACGGCTGGAATTGATCAAGGTTGCGCCGAGCCTGGTGCTGGATGCCGGTTGCGGCGACGGCGCCGACCTGCCGGTGCTGCGGCAGCGCTTCGGCGGCGCCCGGCTGCTGGGCATCGACGCCTCCGCGGCCATGCTGGAGGCGGCCCGCGCCAGCCAGACTGCGGCG
>SEEY01000240.1 GCA_004211235.1 Rubrivivax sp. | reverse complement strand
TTCACCGGGCACCTCGCGCACTTCGAAGCCGTCGGGAAACGCAGGCGAGGCAGCGGCTGCCTCGCCTGCGTTTCCCGACGGCTTCGAAGTGCGCGAGGTGCCCGGTGAAGGCGCGACGCTGCACGTCAGGATCGGCGGCCGGGGCGAGGCCGTCGTGCTGCTGCACGGCTTTGGCGAGACGGGCGACATGTGGGCACCGCTCGCCCAGGAGCTGGCGCGCAGCTTCAAGGTCATCGTGCCCGACCTGCGCGGCATGGGGCTGTCGTCCCGCCCGCCGGGCGGCTATGACAAGAAGACCCAGGCACGGGAGCTGGCCGCGGTGCTCGATGCGCTCGGCGTTCGCTCCACCGCCCTGGTGACGCACGACATCGGCAACATGGTGGGCTATGCCTTCGCAGCGCAGTTCCCGGGGCGCGTGACGCGCTTCGCCCTCATCGATGCACCGCTGCCCGGCATCGGCCCCTGGGACGAGATTGCGCGGCGCCATGCGGTGTGGCACTGGTCGTTCTGGGGCGCTGACGCGGAGCGCCTGGTGGCCGGCAGGGAACGCATCTACCTCGACCGCTTCTGGAATGAACTGGCAGGCCCCGGCAACCGCTATCCCGAGGCCTGGCGGGAGCACTACGCGGCCCTTTACGCCCGGCCCGGCGCCATGCATGCCGCGTTCGAGCAGTTCAAGGCCTTCGACCAGGACGTGGTGGACAACCGAACCTTCGCCGCCGCAGCGCGGCTGCAGATGCCCGTGCTCGCGATTGGCGGCGAGCGCTCCTACGGCGCGGTGATGGCCGCGATCATGCGCAACGTGGCAGACGACGTCTCGCAGGCCATCATGCCGGGCTCAGGGCATTGGGTGCTGGAAGAGCGCCCGGCCGAATTGATCGCCGCGGTGCGCAGCTTCCTTGCGCCGCTGGGCCGCAGCACCGCAGCAGGAGCCGCTCCATGAATGCGATTCGTCTTGCATGGGCGGTCCTGGCCCTTTCCATGGCCGCAGCGCACGCACCTGCCGAGCCAGGGCGCTTCACGCTCTCCAGTCCTGGCATCCGGCCTGGGCGCCGGAGCTGCCTACCGCCCAGGGTGCTAGAAGCGGTGCCGCACACCCAGTTGGGCACCGCGCTGCAGGCCGCGCCGGGTCATGAACGAGGGCAGCGGGTAGGCGCCGGTGATGCGGTTCGCATCAATGACGGCGTACACGTCGGTGCGCTTGGAGAGCAGATGGTCCACGTGCAGCCAGCCGAGTTGCCGGCGGCCCTGTGTTACCCGACGCTGGCGGTCCTCGCCGCCGCTGAGCGTGTAGACGAAGGACCCCACTGCATAGCTCACCGCCGCCACCCACACGTCGTTGGCCTGGCCGCTGACGCGGTCGCGCCGCCGCATCGCGCCGAGGTAGGCCTTCAGCCCCTGCATGAGTTCGACCGCCGCGCCGAACCCCTGGATGCGGCGCGTCTCGGCGCGGCCTGCGCTGTCCGTCACTGCGGCGTAGGCGGCCAGGTCCAGCGCGTCGGCCTTGTAGGCGCCAGCGACGGCCCACGAGGCGCCGTTCGTGCCTTCGCCCTGCGTGCTGCTGATGCTCGCGCTGAAGGCACCCGCATCGACCGCGACCTTCACCATGTTGTCTTGCCGGACGAGCTGATGCCCCACCAGCAGCGCGAGCACCTCCTGGTTCGGATTGGCGTTGGGCTGGAAGCGGCTCGAGTAGGCATTGGCCAGCGTGTACTGCCGGCCCAGCGTCAGCGTGGCGATGGCCCCGGCGCTCAGACCGACCAGGGCTTCGCGACCGAAGGCCCGGCCGGCCGGTGCCGCCGCCTGGCCGTAGTTGGCCGAAGACGTGACCTGCATCAGCGCGCCGGAAGAAGGGTCCAGACCCTGTTCGAGCGAGAAGAACGTTGTCAGGCCGCCGCCGAGGTCCTCGCTGCCGCGCAAGCCCAGCCGGCTGCCGGTGAAGGCGCCATCGTTCATGCCGGTCAGAGGGCGGCCCCCGGCGCCAGCGTGCGTCGCGTAGCGCAGCGTCGTGTCCAGCAGCCCGTAGATCGTCACGCCCGGCTCGGCCCGGGTGCCGAGCGGCAGGCTGCAGAGACCCGCGATGAGCGCCCGGCCGAGCATCGACAGGCGCATCGAGCGCCCCGTCACGACAGACCGCTGCCGGTCGGCCGCCCAGTGAGCCGACCCCGCCCGGCACTTCCCGTGGCGACAGCGCGCTCGCGCCACACGCTGTAGCCGGCCACGGCCAGGCCGCCCAGCGTCAGCAGCGCCGCCACCCAGGGCAGGCTGGCCAGGCCCGGGCCGCGCGCGATGACGACACCGCCCAGCCAAGCGCCCAGCGCATTGCCGAGATTGAACGCGGCGATGTTCAGGCTGGAGGCCATGCTCTGGCCGGCGCCCTGCGCCTGGTTCAGCACGCGCAGCTGCAGTGGCGACACGGTTGCGAAGGCGCCGGTGCCCAGCAGCCCGACGAACAGCACCGCGGCCACGCGGTGGCCCATCGCAAAGCCCATCAGCGCCAGCACGAGGGCCAGCGCGGTCAGCGAACCGAGCAGCATGCGCACCGGCGCGCGGTCGGTCAGCCGGCCGCCGATGACGTTGCCCAGCACCATGCCGATGCCGAACATCAGCAGGATGGCCGACACGCCCGCGTCGCTGAAGCCGGTCACCTGGGTCAGCAGCGGCTGGATGTAGGTGAACACGGCGAACACGCCGGCGAAACCGAACACCGTGGCGGCCAGGCCCAGCAGCACGTGCAGGCGGCCGAGCACCTTCAACTCTTCCATGAGGGACACGCCGCTGCCGCAGCCGGCTTCGCGCGCCGACACGAAGCGCGCGATGACCGCCATCGCGACGAGGCCGATGACGCACACCGCCCAGAACGTCGACCGCCAGCCGAAGTGCAGGCCGAGCCAGGAGCCCGCCGGCACGCCCAGCAGCGTCGCGACCGTCAGGCCGGTGAACATCGTCGAGATTGCCGCCGCCTTGCGGTCGGCCGGCACGAGGCTGGCCGCCACCACCGCGCCGACGCCGAAGAAGGTGCCATGCGCCAGCGACGTGACGACCCGCGCGATCATCAGCACCGCGTAGTTAGGCGCCAGCGCGCAGGCCAGGTTGCCGAGCGTGAAGATGGCCATGAGCGCGAGCAGCGCCTTCTTGCGCGGCACCTTGCTGAGCGCCGCCGTCAGCAGCGGCGCGCCGACGAAGACGCCGAGGGCATAGCCCGAGATCAGCAGGCCGGCCGTGGGCACGCTGACCTGCAGGTCAGCCGCGAGCTGCAGCAGCAGGCCCATGATGACGAACTCCGTGGTGCCGATGCCGAAGGCGCCGATGGTCAGCGCGTAGATGGCGAGCGAGGACGGCTTGCCTGCGCTCGATGCGGGTGCAGAGGTCATGCGACGTTCCCGAAAGGTGGTGGAGGTGAGCGATCAGCGCGCCGCGTCGACGATCAGCGCGGCCACCTCCGCCGGGTGGGAGACCATCAACGCATGCGAGCCGCCCGGCACGACGACCGTCTTGCGTGACCTGGCGCGTTCCGCCATGAAGGCCATCGCCTGCGGCGGAATGTTCAGGTCCGCGCTGCCGTAGATGGACCACGAAGGAACCGCCTTCCAGCCCGGCGCCGGTGCCGGCTCGGCCAGCGCCGCCGCCTTGACCGGGCGCTGCGTGGCCGCCATGGCCTGGCCCTGGCTGAACGGCACGTCGGCGGCGAACTGCTGGGGGAACTTGTCCTGCTGCACGTAGAGGTCTTCGCCGCCGTCGTCGAGCTTGACCGGCGCGGCGAGCGTTGGCGGCAGCGTGGAGCCGGGGAACTTGCCCGTCAGCGCCAGTGCGCTTTCACCCTGGTCGGGCGCGAAGGCGGCGACGAACACCAGCGCCTTCACCTGCGGCAGGTTGCTGGCCGCGGCCGAGATGACGGCCCCACCGTAGGAATGGCCGACCAGCACGACCGGGCCGTTGACGGAGCGGGCGAGTGCCGCGACGTAGGCACCGTCGCTGGCGACGCCGCGCAAGGGGTTCGCAGCGGCGATGACCGGGTAGCCCTGCTCGGTGAGCTCGGCGACCACGCCGTTCCAGCTGGACGAACCGGCGAAGGCGCCGTGAACCAGCACGATGGTCGGCTTGGGCGCCGCGGCCATCACGGTGGCGGTGGCGAGCGTCATGGCGCCGGCGGCGAGGGCGCGCTTGAAGGGATGTGACATGGGATGCGTCCTTTCATGGGTGCCCGAAGGCAAACGGGGTGAGCGTGTGGGATTCAGGCCAGCGTTCACGCGAGCCAGGTGCGGCGCATCGGCGCCGGCGTCTTCCAGATCTGCCGCACCTGCAGCGCGATGCCCAGCAGGTAGGCGACGAAGACGAAGCCGAAGAGGCGCTGCAGCGCCGGGTCGTCCGGCCCGGTGAACAGCGGCGCGCCCACGGGGATGCGCGTGAAGGTCTCGTTCAGCGCCGGAATCATGTGGAAGAACAGCGTCGTCGAGAAACCCAGCGTCTCGACATAGGTCGCCGCGCGGCTAGTGTCGCGATGCCGGCCGGCGGCGACGGCGACACCCAGCACGACGAGCGTCATCAGCGCCAGGCTGTGCGCGACGTTGAAGCCGCCGTGCATGAAGATGCCCAGGCTGGTCACGCAGGCCAGCGCCGTGCAGCCGATGTAGGTGGTGCTGAGCGCGAGGTCGGTGCCGATGCGGCCGAAGCGCAGCGTCATGGCAAAGCCGGCAATGACGGCGACGAGGGCGATGGCCGTGTGCACGGCACCGAGGGAAGAGAGTCCAAGCATGGTGAAACCTTTCGGGGGAGAGGGGGCCAGTGGAGTGCCTCAAGGCTAGGCAAGCGGGTCGCGATGCACGCCTCCCACATGGCAGCGCTGGCCTCTCCCGTTTGGATGGTGTTCGCCGCCCGGCCTGCTCTCACAGTCATCGGGCGTTCAACGGCGGGAGTCGCCATGTCATCGCCAGCAGGGTTGTCAGGTTTCATCCACGGCTTGCCCATCGCGGGCGAGCGGCAGGCGGCCATGTACCGAGCCCTGCCGGACGAGGTGTGCGACCTGGCGCGCGAGTCCGCCGCGAGCACGGTGCGTTATGTGTTCACGGTGATCTGGCCGCAGGCCACCATCGCCTGCCATGCCGGCGCCACCGGCTGCCGCGTCGAGCTGCGGCAGTCCGGCCTGCTTCACGCCGTACACGTGCCCTGGCCGCTCGTCGAGTTCGACCACGGGCTGCTGCTCGTGAGGGCCATCTACCGCGCCGGGCTGCCGGGCCTGCTGCAGCGGGCCGGGTCGGCGTTGTCCCTGTCGCTTTGACGGGGCCTCAGTCGCCAGGCGCAAGCAGCCTTCGCGCGGCCACCAGCTCGGGTACGGCACTGCCGTCGTCAACGGCGTTCAGCAGCTGCCGGATCGTTGCGATGGCCTCCCGCCCGCCACCGGGATGTGTCGCGGCGGCGGCCATGCTCAACGCGATCCCCAGCATCCAGAAACGCGCCCCCTGGGCCTCGGCAAGCTGCAGCGCCTGCTGCAGCCGCGCCGCGGCGCTGGCCGGCGCATGGCCGATCTCATCGAGCGCAACGAGGCGCATCACCTCGGGCGCGCACCAGCCCACCGCCCCCTGGTCGACGCGCGCCTGCGTCGCCTCGGAGGGCCGCGCTGCGCCCAGCGTGGCGACGATGTCGCCCAGCGGCGCGCAGCCAGTCGTCATCTGCGCCAAGGCGCTGCCCGGCACGATGGCGTCGCCTGACAGCACCTGCCTGAAGGCCTGCGCATAGGCCAGCCAGTAGGCCAGGCCCTGGCGCTCCGACAGGTCCTGCAGCTCCTGCACCCACCGGCTCGCCAAGGGTGCGTCGCCGCGCCAGGTCGCCATCGCAATGGCCGCGGTGCCCAGCACCTGGCAGCGGGCGAAGACGTGGGCCTCCTCGCAGCCCGCGAGCGCTTCCTCCAGGGTCTGCCAGGCGGTGCCGAACTGCCCGCGCAACCACTGGATGCGCGCCAGCTGGATGCGCATCGACACGCCGAACGGCACTTCGCTGAGGAACTGCCGGCCCACACGCGCGCCGTTGAAGGCGATGACCCGCCGTGCGAGCGGCTCGGCGGCGTCATGGTCGCCGAGCGAGTGCAGGCACAGCGCGGAGACGCGGTCGGAGATGGCGACGGACAGCGGCTCGAAGCGGCCGGTGGCGAGGCTGCGGATCTCCTCGCAGCAGGCCAGCGACAGGCGGTAGTCCCCCTGGCCGTAGGAGGTCGTGCTCATGCCGAAGAGGGCCTCGATGCGGTCGGCCTCCGAGCCCGAGGTCTGCAGCAGCTGGCGGGTGCGCG
>SEEY01000239.1 GCA_004211235.1 Rubrivivax sp. | reverse complement strand
CGGTGGGCCTGCGCGAGGCGGGGCGGCTGGCGCTGACGGCCGCTCGCATCGGCGCCGACGAGGCATTGCGCGTCGGCCTCGTGCAGCGGGTGGTGCCCGCTGAAGGGCTGGATACCGCCGTCGACGCCTTGGTGACTGACCTGCTCGCCTGCGGCCCGCAAGCTCACGCGGAAATCAAGCAGCTGTACGCGCGCCTGGCGCCTGGCCCCGTGACGTCGGAGGCCCGAGAGCTGACCGCCCAGACCATTGCCCGGGTGCGCAGCACGCCCGAAGCGCGCGAGGGCTTCGCCGCCTTCCTCGCAAAACGCAAGCCGAACTGGACACCACCGGAATGACGCTCCACAACGCCCGCATCCTCGTCGTCGGCGCCGGCCTGATGGGCGCCGGCATCGCCCAGGTGGCCGCCCAGGCCGGGCACGAGGTGCTGCTGTTCGATGCCCGCAGCGGCGCTGCGGAAGCCGCCAAGGCGAAGCTGGCGATAACGCTGGCGGGGCTGGTCGACAAGGGCCGGCTGACGACGGAAGCGGCGCAGGCTGCGCTGGCGCGCATCACGCCGGTCGATGCGCTGGCGCCCGTCGATCTGGTGATCGAGGCCATCGTCGAGAACCTCGACATCAAGCGCGCGCTGTTCACCGAGCTCGAGTCGCTGCTGCCGGCGGAGGCGGTGATCGCCACCAACACCTCGTCCATCTCGGTGACGGCGCTTGCCCGCGGCATGCGGCATCCCGAGCGCCTGGTCGGCATGCACTTCTTCAACCCGGTGCCGCTGATGAAGCTGGTGGAGGTGGTGTCCGGCCTGGGCACGTCGCCCGCGGTCGCGAAGGCGGTGTTCGACCTGGCCGGCCGCTGGGGCAAGACGGCCGTGCACACGCGCTCGACGCCCGGCTTCATCGTCAACCGCATCGCCCGGCCCTACTACGCCGAGGCGCTGATGCTGCTGCAGGACCGCGCGGCCACGCCCGAGCTGATCGACGCGGTCCTGCGCGCAGCGGGCTTCCGCATGGGCCCCTGCGAGCTGATGGACCTGATCGGCCACGACACCAACTTTGCCGTGACGAACTCGGTGTTCGCCGCCAACTTCTTTGACCGCCGCTTCACGCCGTCCCTCGTGCAGCAGGAGCTGGTCGATGCGGGCTACCTCGGCCGCAAGAGCTGGCGCGGCTTCTATGGCTATCCGGATGGCGCGCCGGCACTGCCCATCGTCAGCATCACGCCGCCGCGCGCGGCACGGGTCGTCGTGCATGGTCGCGGCGCGCTGGCCGAGCGCTTCGTCGCCAACCTGCCCGGGGCGCTGCGTGAGCTGGGCAGCGACTGGATGGGCCTGGCCATCGATGACCGCCAGCTGCGCCTGACCGACGGCCGCCGCGCCCGCGACTTCGGCCCGGGCACGGCGGTCTTCGACCTGCCGCTGGCACCGGCGGGAGACATCGCCTACGCCGGCGACGCCAGCGCCGCGGCCTGGCTGACCTGGCTGGGCCTGGTGCCACGAGAGGTGGCGGACCTGCCCGGCCTGGTCGTCGCCCGCACGATTGCGATGCTCGTCAACGAAGCCGCCGACGCGGTGCAGCAGGGCGTCTGCGACGAGGCGGGCGCCGACGCCGCCATGAAGCTCGGCGTCAACTACCCCGCCGGGCCGTTCGAGTGGCTGGCCTTCTGGGGCGCCGAGCCCATCGCCATGCTGCTGGACCGGCTCGACCAACACTACCGAGGCGAGCGCTACCGCGTCAGCCCCTACCTGCGATGAACCCTTCTGCCTTCATCTGCGACGCCATCCGCACGCCGTTCGGCCGCTATGGCGGTGCGCTGTCCTCCATCCGCACCGACGACCTCGCCGCGCTGCCGATCAAGGCGCTGATGGCGCGCAACACCCGCGTCGACTGGGCGGCTGTGGAAGACGTCATCTACGGCTGTGCCAACCAGGCCGGCGAGGACAACCGCAACGTCGCCCGCATGGCCGCACTGCTGGCCGGCCTGCCGGTGGCCGTGCCCGGCGTGACGGTCAACCGCCTGTGCGGCTCGGGCCTGGATGCCGTCGGCACCGCGGCCCGCGCCATCCGTGCCGGCGAGGCCGGGCTGCTGATCGCCGGTGGCGTCGAGAGCATGAGCCGCGCGCCCTTCGTGATGCCCAAGGCCGAGAGCGCCTTCAGCCGCGCCAACGCGATTTACGACACCACCATCGGCTGGCGCTTCGTCAACAAGGCGATGAAGGCCGCCTACGGTGTCGACGCGATGCCCGAGACGGCCGAGAACGTCGCCGCCGATTTCGGCATCGAGCGTGAAGCGCAGGACCGCATGGCGCTGGCGTCGCAACGCAAGGCGCTGGCGGCGCAGCAGCGCGGCTTCTTCGCGCGCGAGATCGTGCCGGTCGAGGTGCCGCAGAAAAAGGGCGAGCCGCTGCGTGTTCTGCTGGACGAGCATCCGCGCGAGACCAGCCTGGAGGCGCTTGCGAAGCTCAAGGGCGTCGTCAAGCCCGAGGGCAGCGTGACCGCCGGCAATGCCAGCGGGGTCAACGACGGCGCCTGCGCGCTGCTGCTGGCCAGCGAGGCCGAGGCCGCACGCCACGGCCTGACGCCGCGTGCGCGCGTCGTCGCCATGGCCACGGCGGGCGTCGCGCCGCGGGTCATGGGCATCGGGCCGGCGCCCGCCACGCGCAAGGTGCTGGCACTGGCGGGCCTGACGCTGGCGCAGATGGACGTCATCGAGCTGAACGAGGCGTTCGCCGCGCAAGGACTCGCCGTGCTGCGCGATCTGGGCCTGGCCGACGACGACGCCCGCGTGAACCCCAACGGCGGCGCCATCGCACTGGGCCATCCACTGGGCGCCAGCGGCGCGCGGCTGGTGACGACGGCCGTCAACCAGCTGGAGATGAGCGGGGGCCGCTACGCGCTGTGCACGATGTGCATCGGCGTGGGGCAGGGCATCGCGCTGGTTGTGGAACGCGTCTAGGCGCTACTCGAAGAACAGTCGCGTGATGCCCTTGACGCTCACCAGGTTGCCCGGGTTGCTCGTCTCGTTGAGCACACCGGCCATGCGGTTGAGCACGCGCGGGCTCTTGCTGCCGCGCCAGATCACCAGGTCCGCCAGCCAGGGATGGGCATTCACGCGGTTGGCGGCTTCGTAGAGCTTGAATTTGGGCTTCAGCGCCGTCAGGCCGGCTTCGTAGGCGGCGCGTGAGGCGGCGTCGTCCGTGTGGCCCAGGATGGCGCCTGCCGCCAGCATGCCGGTTTCCATCGCCTTGCCGATGCCCTCGCCGGTGAAGGAGTAGGTGGAGCCGGCCGCCTCGCCGGTGACGAGCAGGCCCGGCCGCGTCCACTTCGCGCCGGTGAGCGTGAAGCGCAGCGGCGCGCCCTTCAATTCACCGACCAGTTCGCCGACGCGCATCAGCTCGGCCGCCGGCTCGTACTGGGCCACGAAGGCGTCGAAGATGGCCCGCAGGTTGGCGCTCTTCTTGTGGCCCTTGCCGTCGATGTCGACGTGCGAGTCGGTCACGCCGACGCCGATGTTGAAATGACCTTCCGGCGCCGGAAAGATCCAGCCATAACCGGGCCTCAGCGCCTGATTCCAGACCACCTCCAGCGCCTTGATCCGACCCGCCATCTGCGGCGCCTTCACATAGCCGCGCAGGCCGACGCCGCTCGGCGTGTGGCGCTCACACATGCCGGCGGCGGTCAGTGCCTTGGGCACCGCGCCGGTGGCCAGCACGAGCCAGCGTGCCCGCACGTCCAGCAGTTCGTCACCGCACTTGAGCCGCGCGCCGACGACGCGGCCGTCTACCTCCAGCGGCGCCTCGAAGCGTGCCTGCTCGAAGCGCGCGCGATGCCGGCGCGCGCCCTGCAGCAGCAGCGCATCCAGCTCCCGCCGCGGCAACACCGCCAAGGTGCCCGGCACGTCCACCCGCCCGCCGCGCGGCCCGATGCAGCCGACATGGCTGACCGGGTGCGCTCGCCGCATGACGTCGTCCAGCAGGCCGAGCCGCGCCAGCGCCTTGTGCGCATCGGGGATCAGCCCGTCGCCGCAGATCTTGTCGCGGCCCGGCGGGTGCTGGTCAACGATCAACACATCGACGCCCGCGCGCGCCAGCATGCGTGCGCAGGCGCTGCCGGCCGGGCCGGCGCCGATGACGAGGACGTCGGTGGTCGAGGGGGTGGCGGTCATGTCGGCGCGCATTTTGACGCGCCAATGAAAAGGGCCCGCCGAAGCGGGCCCTCTGGGTTGGCGCCGTGAGGCGTCAGCAGCTTAGAAGCTGTAGCGCACGCCAGCGTAGTAGCGGCGGCCGATGGCGTCATACGTGCCGGCATCGGTTTCCGCGCCGGTTGTGTTGCCCGGCAGACCGGTCAGGATGGGAGGCGCCTTGGCGTTGAACAGGTTGTTCACGCCGAGGTAGAACTCCGCCTTGCGCCACTTGTAGCTGCCCTGCACGTCGAAGTAGGTCTTGGACGCGACCTTGCCCTGCTCCTTGCGGGCGGCAGCCTGCACGGGGTCGGCCAGGCAGTCCCCATTCTCATCCTGGTTGCACAGGCCCTTCATGAACTGGTCGTCCAGATACGACTTGCCGATGAAGGTCGTGGTGGTGTTGACCGCCCACGGGCCCGAGGCATAGCCCAGGTTCAGCATCCAGCGGTTGCGCGAGTTGCCCACTTCGCCCAGCGAGGTGTCCTTGTCGGCATCGTCGGTCGGCTTGAGCCAGGCGTCGATCAGGTAGGTGTAGCTCAGGCGTGCCGACAGCGTGCCGGGGCCGACCTTTTCCGCATAGCTCGACGTCAGGTCGACACCGCGTGCCTTCTGGCCGCCGCTGTTGACGGGAAACTGGTTGATGAACTCCAGCGAGCCGGCGCTGTACGAACCCTTGCTCACCGTGCGGCGGGTGATGGAGCCGCAGTAGGCCGCATTGCCCTTGCCGAAGCACTGGTCCAGCGCGTATTGGCGGCCCGGGTTGTTGATCGCACCGGCGATGTCGATGTCGTAGTAGTCGGCCGTGAAGGTGAAGTTCTTCAGCAGGTCGAAGCTCTTGGGCGTGACGACGATACCGACCGTCAGCGAGCGGCCCTTTTCGGACTTCAGGTTGACGTTGCCGCTGTCGTAACCGCTGATGCCTTGCAGGTCGGACTGGCCGAGCGTGAAGGTGCCACCGTTGGCCGCCATGTTGGTGGCCACGCCCGGATAGGCCTTGCAGGCCGTGGCCAGCGTGCCGGTGTCCGTCGACTTGACGCCGGCGCACGGGTCGTTCAGGTCGGACGGAAAGGTCTGCGAGGCGCCCAGGTACAGGTCACCCACGTTCGGCGCGCGGGTGGATTGCGCCAGCGTCGCACGTGTGCGCAGGGTCGAGTTCAGCGCCCAGTCCAGACCCAGGTTCCAGCTCTTGGTGTTGCCGACACTGGAGTAGTCGCCATGGCGATAGGCCACGGTGCCGTCCAGGCTCTTGACGAGCGGCAGGTTTGCCAGCAGCGGCAGCTTGGCTTCGACGAACAGCTCGCGGACGGAGTAGCGCCCGGCGGTGTTGGCCAGCGCATTGCCGGCGTTCAGGCCGGACTGCGTCAGCGCGTCGAATTCGGTGGACGACGATTCCTGGCGCCATTCCCAGCCCGCCGCGACGCCGACCGGGCCGGCCGGCAGCGTGAAGGCCTCACCGGACACCGAGGCGCCGGCCATCTTCTGCGTCACGCTCGTGTTCAGCGAGCCGGGTGCATTGATGTACTTGGCCGCGGCTGCACTCAACGTGTTTAGGCCGAAGACATTGGCCGGCACGCACCCCTGGGCGCGCGCGTCCGGGTCGGCGCAGATCGGCTGACCGGTCGCGTCCGTGATGACCGCCAGGGCATTGCGCATCGCGGGGGTGTTGACCTGGCCGGTGCTGGTCTGGCCTTCACGCGTGAAGCCATAGCCGAGGAAGGCCTCGTAGGACCAGTTCTTCGTGAGGTCGCCCTTGGCGCCGCCGACGACGCGGAATGTGTCGCGGTTGGCCGAGGAGGTGCGATCCGCCAGGTCGGACATGCGGCGGGTGAAGTTGTAGTCGCGCAGGCCGTCACCGTCGCGGTCGGTCATCAGCGCCAGCAGGGCCGGCGGGATCAGCGGGTTCACGACCTTGACGCCGTTCACCAGCGTCTCGGCCGGCGTGTAGCCGCTGCCCGGCTGCACGTCGTTGGCGGAATCCAGCGCGAACGGTTCGATGTGGGTGAAGGTCTTCGTGTTGGCGTAGGTGCCTTCGAAGAACAGGTTGTGCGACTCGTTGATCGCGTAGTCGCCCTTGGTGGCCATCAGCACGCGGGTCGTCGGGATGGCGATGGTGCGC
>SEEY01001023.1 GCA_004211235.1 Rubrivivax sp. | reverse complement strand
CGGCATGCCCAGGTCCGACAGGATCAGGTCCAGCGCGGGCGTCGCCTCGGCCAGCCGCAGGGCCTCCCGCCCGCCCAGCGCGGGGACGACGTTCACACCCTCCAGCTCCAGCAACATGCCGAACGTGTCCAGCGTGTCCGCCGAGTCGTCCACATGCAGGATGCGCAGCCCCTGCAGTGACGTCGACTCTTCCAGCGCATCGAGGCCACCGAAATCGGTGCGTGCATGGATTGGCAGGCGCAACGTGAACGTTGCGCCCAGCCCGGGGCCGGGCGAGGCAGCGTCAAGGTGACCGCCGTGCAGGCCGACGATGTCCCGCGCCAGCGCCAGGCCAATGCCCATGCCGCCGTCGCCGTCGCCGGCCGAGGGCTGCGGCCCGCCCTGCTTGTAGAGCTCGAATACCTCCGCCAGGTACTGGCTGGCGATGCCGCGACCGGTGTCTGCCACCGTGAGCACCGCGTCCTCGCCCTGGCGCTGCGTGTGCACGCGGATGCTGCCGCCTGCGCCGGTGAACTTGACCGCGTTGGTCAGCAGGTTCATCACCACCTGTTCGATGCGCACCGGGTCGGCGTGGACCAGCAGCGGCTCGGCCGAGAGGTCGGCGCTGAAGGCGATGCCCTTGCCCTCGCACTCGTCGCGAGCCCAGGCAAAGCTGCTGGTGAGTGTCTCCTCCAGGTAGAGCGCCGAGGCGTTGATCTTGAGCTTACCCATGCCCGCGCGGGAGATGTCCATCAAGTCGTTGATGATCCGCGCCTGGCTGCGCACGCAGCTCTGGATGGTGCGGCCGATCTTCATGGCGACTGGCAGGTTCTTCGTCTCGCCGGAGGCGAGCAGCAGCTGCGTGTTGACCTGGATCAGGTTCAGCGGGTGCTTCAGCTCGTGCGACATGACGGCCAGGAACTCGTCCTTCTGGTGGCTCGCCTGCTCGGCCATCGCCGCGTCCTGCACGGCGCTGCTCAGGGCCTCGGACTTGCTGGCCTCTTCCTGCTTCCTGGCCGTCACGTCACGCGCAATCTTGGCGAAGCCCTTGAGCCGGCCCAGGCGCATCGAACTCATGATGCCGCTGACGAAGATCGTCGAGCCGTCTTTGCGCTGGTGCCAGCGCTCGTCCAGCGCCCGGTCCGTTTCCAGCGCCGTGCGCATCTCCTGCTGAGGCGCGCCATTGGCCCGGTCCTCGGGTGTGAAGATCAGTCCGGCGGGCTGGCCGAGCATCTCGCTCTCCATGTAGCCGAACAGGCGCTCGGCGCCCGCGCTCCAGCTGGTGACGAGGCCGCCCTCGTCCATCGTCATGATGGCGAAGTCCGGCA
>SEEY01001022.1 GCA_004211235.1 Rubrivivax sp. | reverse complement strand
TGGTGGACCCACGCGCCCTGGGCGAGTTGCTCCCCGACTGGAAGGCGCTCGGCGCGCCGCTCAACCAGGCCGTGACGGGCGACGACGTGCTGTTCCTCAGCGAGACCGCCAGCAGCCGCACGCCCGACTGGCTCGTGCCGCGCAACTTCCACAACGACGGCTGCTACGTGGTGAGCCTGTCCGACGTGGTGAAGTGGCTGGCGCAGCAGGCCGAGGGTCTGGGCGTCGAGATCTTTCCCGGCTTCGCCGCCGCCGAGGTGCTCTACGACGAGCAGGGCCGCGTGCGCGGCGTGGCCACCGGCAACATGGGCCTGGGCAAGGACGGCGAACCGACCGACCACTTCCAGCTCGGCATGGAGCTGCTCGGCAAATACACCGTGTTCGCCGAAGGCGCGCGCGGCCACCTCGGCCGCCAGCTGCTCGCCAGGTACAAGCTGACCGAGGGCCGGGACGCACAGACCTTCGCCATCGGCATCAAGGAGCTGTGGGAGATCCCCGCCGAGAAGGCGCAGCCCGGCAAGGTGGTGCACACCGCCGGCTGGCCGATGGAAGGCGACACCTTCGGCGGCGGCTTCCTCTACCACCTGGCGGACAACAAGGTCACGCTCGGCTTCGTCATCGGGCTCGACTACGACAACCCCTATCTCAACCCGTTCGAGGAGATGCAGCGCTGGAAGACGCACCCGGCCATCCGCGCGCACATCGAGGGGGGCAAGCGCATCGGCTACGGCGCGCGCGCCATCAACAACGGCACGCCGCAGGCCCTGCCCAGGACGGTGTTCCCGGGCGGCTGCCTGGTCGGTTGCGATGCCGGCTACCTGAACGCAGCGCGCATCAAGGGCAGCCATGCGGCGCTGAAGACCGGCATGCTGGCCGCCGAAGCCATCGCCGCCGCGCTCGACGCCGGGCGCGCCCAGGACGAACTCACCGCCTACCCCGAGGCCTTCGAGAAGAGCTGGCTGTTCGACGAACTGCAGCAGACCCGCAATTTCAAGCTCTGGTTCAAGCGTGGCAAGACGACCGGCCAGCTGATGACGGGCATCGAGCAGTGGCTGCTGCCCAAGCTCGGCGTCGCCAGCCCGCCGTGGACGCTGCACAACCACAAGCGCGACCACGAGGCGCTGCGCCCGGCCGCCGAGTTCCGGCCCATCGCCTACCCCAAGCCCGACGGCAAGCTGACCTTCGACCGCCTGTCCTCGGTGTTCATCTCCAACACCAACCACGAGGAAAACCAGCCCGCCCACCTGACGCTCAAGAGCGACGCCGTGCCGGTGCAGGTCAACCTGGCCAAGTACGCCGGCCCCGAGA
>SEEY01001021.1 GCA_004211235.1 Rubrivivax sp. | reverse complement strand
GAACTCATGAAGGCGGTCGGGCAGGTCACTCAGGCGAACCGCCTCCGCGCCGAAGCGGATGGCCAGCTTCTCGCCGCGTTCCAGCGTGCGGTTGGCCACGGCCATGTGGCGCGGCGTGCGCGCGGCGAAGTGGGTGGCCGTCAGCTCGATCATCTCGCCGGCACCGACGAACAGCACGCGCGTCTGGGCCAGGTCCTCGAACAGCTGGCCGGCCAAGCGCACCGCAGCCGCCGCCATGCTGATGGAGTGGGCCCCGATCTCCGTGGAGCTGCGCACTTCCTTGGCCACCGAGAAGCTGCGCTGGAAGAGCTGATGCAGCGTCGTGCCCAGTGCACCGGCGGCTTCCGCCTCCTTCACGGCCTGCTTCATCTGGCCGAGGATCTGCGGCTCACCGAGCACCATGGAATCGAGCCCGCTGGCGACGCGGAAGGCGTGGCGTGCGGCGGCGCTGCCCTGCATCACATACGCATGCTCGCGCAGCGCCCCGGCCTCCACGCCGCCGGTCTGCGCCAGCCAGGCTATTGCCGGCTGGACCTGGGCCGTCGGTGCGGCGACGTAGACCTCCGTGCGATTGCAGGTCGACAGGATGGCCGCCTCGGGCGTGCCGGGCAGCTTCTGGCGCAGGCCGGCGAGCGAGGGCGCGAGCTGCTCGAGCGTGAACGCAAACCGCCCGCGCAAATCGAGCGGGGCGGTGTTGTGGTTCAAGCCGAGAGCAAAGACCGACATGGGTTGAATTGTAGGATTCGCCGCTTTTCAGCGACTGACGACGGTCAAGCCCGAATGAGCCCTCTCGACGCCTTTTGGCACATCGCCAACCTGTTTGCTCCGGCCTGGGGGCTGGCGGCCCTGCTGGCGTTGGCGATCAAGGGCCTTTGGCGGCGGGAGGCGAAGTCTTTGGCGTGGCGGCGTCTGTGGCTCTGGGGTGCGGCGGGTGGTACGGCGGCGGTCATCCTGGCGGTGGCGCTGCTGGGCCGAGACGGCAGGATGGCAGGTTATGCCCTGCTGGTGCTCGGCGTGGCCCTGCCGCAGTGGTGGCAGTTGAGCTTCAGGCGCTGAGCACGTCTTCCGTGGTGACGACCTCGGCGCGCAGGGAGTGCGCGAAGGCGGTCGAGATGCGCACGTCGACCAGCTGGTTCATCAACCGCGGCGAGCCGGGGAAGTTGACGATGCGGTTGCACTCGGTGCGGCCCATCAGCTCGCTCGCGTCCTTGCGTGCCGTGCCGGTCACGAGCACCTTTTCGACCTTGCCGACCATGCCCTGCGAGATGCTCAGCGCGTGGGCCTCGATGGCGGCCTGCAACTCCTGCAG
>SEEY01000238.1 GCA_004211235.1 Rubrivivax sp. | reverse complement strand
CGCATGATCCAGCTGAACGCCGCAGCCGAGCTGGAGGGAAGGCCCTTCGCCGAGGTGGCGCGGGACTTCCTGGAGGACGCGCCGGGTGCCGCGGCGAGTGCGGCGCCGACGAAGGCGGCCACCGTCGCCGTGCCGACGTTCGTGACGGCGGCCGTCTTCACGCCCGCCATCAGCGTCGGCAGCGCCAGCGGCAGCTCGATGGCACGCAGTGCCTGGCCGCGCGTGAGGCCGAGCGCCAGCGCTGCCTGCGTCAGGCTCGGGGAAACCGCCTGCAGTCCGGCGTGGGTGTTGCGCACGATGGGCAGCAGCGCATAGACGAACAGCGCCAGCAGCGCCGGCACGAAGCCGATGCGGCCCAGCATGGCGATGAGGAAAGCCAGCAGCGCCAGCGAGGGCAACGTCTGCAACAGGCCGGTGACGGCCATGACCGGCGCGGCCAGCGCGGGCAGGCGGTGCGCCGCGATGCCCAGCGGCACGGCCACCGCCACGGCGAGCAGCAGCGATCCCAGCACCAGCGCCAGATGCTGCGTGAGCAGCCTGGCGAGATCGGGCGCCAGCAGCCGTGCGGTGAAGTTGTTCGGCGACGGCGATTTCAACGCGGACTGCGACTGCGTCGGCGCCGCACTCGCCGCGGCACCCGGCGCGTCCTCCAGGAAGTCCCGCGCCACCTCGGCGAAGGGCCTTCCCTCCAGCTCGGCTGCGGCGTTCAGCTGGATCATGCGGGCCTCGGGCAGCCGGCCGGCCAGCCCCTGCAGCGGCCGGTCGTCGACACCGGCGCGCATCAGCAGCACGGCGTCATAGCGCGGAAAGAACTGCCGGTCGTCACGCAACACGCGCACCGGCTGGCGGGCGAGTTGCGCGTCGGTCGTGTACACGTCGATGAGGTCGACCTGGCCTGCCGCCAGCGCCTGGTAGGCCAGGCCATGGTCCAGCCCGTCGCCCGGTTTGAGCGGCAGGCCGTAGGCGCGCTGCAGCGCCGGCCAGCCATCGGCGCGGGCGATGAACTCGTGCGACAGGCCGGGCTTGAGTGCCGGCGCCTTGGCGGCGAGTTCGGAGATCGTCGCGATGCCCAGTCGCGCGGCGTCGGCCTCGCGCATCGCCAGCGCATAGCTGTTGTTGAAGCCCAGCGGCACGGCGGCCTTCAGGCCGAGCGGTTTCAGCCAGGCGTCGATCTGCGCCAGCGGCGCCTGGGCGTCCGCGGTCGATTCACGTTTCAGCAGTTCACGCACGATGGTGCCGGTGTACTCCGGGTAGACGTCGATCTGACCCTGCCGCAGCGCTGCGGCCAGGATGGCGGTGTTGCCCAGACCCTGCCGGTGCTCGGCCTTGACGCCCTGAGCGTTCAGCGTCTGGCTGACGATTTCACCGAGCAGGTAGCTCTCCGTGAAACGTTTGGAACCGATCTGCAACGTCTGGGCATGGGAATTGCCGAGGAACACCATTGCGGCGATCAAGAAGCCGCACTCGACGAGCCGACGCAGCCCGGGAAGACGCAGGAGTCCGCCTAGCCGGGCAATCATGGTGCCCAGCCAGGCGCCACCCGCGTAGGAAAGTTCCTACGGCAGGGTGTTCCCATCTCCGAATGCAACGGCTCGTTTCGAGTTTTAAAGTTCACTTTCACCCCCCAGGAGTACTTCAACATGTCCCGTGCCGCCACCGATCACCTGCTTCGCCAGCACCTGGACAGCCTGGGCGCGCACCTGCGTCAGTGCCGCGGTCTTTCGGATCGCAGCCAGCGTGCACTGTGCTCCCTGGAGTCCATCGACGCTGCCGTGGGCCATCGCCTCTTCACCACCGTCTTGCTGGGTGGCCTCGTCATGGCGCTTTGCCTGAGTTTCACCGTCTGACGGCTCCTTTTACCGAATGTAAGAAGCGGCCCCTCGGGGCCGCTTCCTTTTGTGCACTTCAAACGAGCACCGCAGGCTCGGCGCGTGCAGCGGCGGCACGTTCCGGGGCCGGCACCCACAGGCGCAGTTCACCCTGGGCTTCGGCCAGCGTCAACGTCGTGCCCGGCGCCAGGCGACGATAGCCGGCCGGCGTGTTGGCGCTCGGCGCGGCGCGCTGCACCAGCACGTCGATGCCGCGCCCGTCCACCTGCAGCCGCACCCGCGCCTGCGACCAGTGCGGCGGCAGGCAGGGCTGCACCGTCAAGCGGCCACCGCTCAAGCGCACGCCGCACATCGACTCGATGGCCGCGCGCAGCAGCCAGCCGGCCGCGCCCGTGTACCAGCTCCAGCCGCCCCGGCCGGCATGCGGCTGCGCGGTCTCGATGTCGCCCGCCACGGCGAAAGGTTCCAGCCCGTAGGTGGCACCGTGTGCGCCGCGGTGCGCCGGGCTGATGGCCGTGAAGGCGGCCCAGGCGCGGTCCGCCTGGCCGAGCTTGGCGCTGGCCATCAGCGCCCAGGTGGCGGCGTGGTTGTACTGGCCGCCGTTCTCGCGCACGCCGCCGGGGTAGGCCTGGATGTAGCCGGCCTCGGGCTGGTGGTCCTTCAACGGCGGCCACAGCAGGCGCAGCAGGTGGGCGTCGCGGTCGTGCAGCTCGCGCCAGGCGCTGTCCAGGGCCTGCTCGGCACGCTCGGGTCTCGCAGCGCCGGTCAGCACGGCCCAGGCCTGCACGATCAGGTCGATGCGGCATTCCTTCGCCGTGTGCGTGCCCAGCACGCTGCCGTCGTCGAACCAGCCGCGGCGGTACCAGTCGCCGTCCCAGGCGCCGTCATCCAGCGCCGCGGCCAGCTTGTCGCGCGCCTGGCGCCAGGTCTGCGCGCGGGCGTCCTCGCCGCGTGCAACCGCCAGCGGATGCATGGCATCGATGACGGCGCACAGGAAGAAGCCCATCCAGACGGACTCGCCCTTGCCCCCCGCGCCGACGCGGTTCATGCCGTCGTTCCAGTCGCCGGTGCCGAACAGCGGCAGGCCGTGCGCGCCCACCGGCAGGCTGATGTCGATGGAGCGTGCCGCGTGTTCGTAGAGGCTGGCCGTCTCGGCCGTGATGGCGGGCGTCTCGTAGATGTCCTCGGCGCCCTCGGGCACGGGCCGGCCCTCGATGAAGGGCAGTTGCTCATCGGCCAGCGAGGTGTCGCCGGTGCGCTCGGTGTAGAGCGCCAGCGCCAGCCCCAGCCACAGCCGGTCGTCGGCGAAATGCGTGCGCACGCCGGCACCGGCCGGCTCGTGCCACCAATGCTGCACGTCGCCTTCCGGGAACTGGCGCTGCGCGTGGCGGCGGATCTGCGCCGCCAGCCGCTGGGGCGCGTGCTGCACCAGCGACATCGCGTCCTGCAACTGATCGCGGAAGCCGAAGGCGCCGCCGGCCTGGAAGAAGCCGGCGCGGCCCCAGATGCGGCAGGCCAGCACCTGGGTCGGCAGCCAGTGGTTCACCAGCGCGTCGAAGCCGGCGTCAGGCGTGGCCACCTGCACGGGCGAGCACAGCTCGCGCCACACGGCGCGCTGCCCGGCCAGGCGCTGCAGCGGATCCACCGGCCAGGCAGTGCGGGCCAGGTCGCGCGCGGCGTTCAGGCTGGCGCCGTGGCCTAACAGGACGGTCCCGTGCCAGGCATGGCCGGCTTCCAGGCGCAACGGCACGGCGAGCAGCGCGGCGGCGTCGGTGCCCGGGCCGGCCTGGCCGTCCAGTGCATGCGGCATGACGAGGCGGCCTTCATCGTCGAACAGCAGGCGGCGGTCGCCGCTGGCCTCGATGGCGGCGTTCCACAGCCGTGGCGGATTGAGGTCGGCCGTGAAGCCGGCCTCATCCGGCCAGGGCCACAGGGCGTGGTCCTCAGCCAGGCTCTCGATCTGGTCGGGCGTCTGGTCGCCGCCGCGCGTCGGGCGCAGTGCCAGCCAGGCCGTTTGGCCGCCAAAGCCGTTGAGGCCGTCGGCCTGCGTGGCGAACACCAGCGTGGGCGCGTCGGCGGAGCCGGCCTCGATGCGCGTGACGACGCTGCGGCGGGCGCTGCTGTCCATGCCGAGCTGCCATTGCGCGCCGGCCAGAAAGCGCAGCCGACGCGGCGCGCTGCCGGGCGCCGCGTGCAGCTCCACCTGGCATTGCCGCACGGCCGTCTGCGCGTCCACGGTCCAGCGCAGCCGCACGACCAGGCCGGGCAGCGTGAAGGCCAGCGCCGTGGCCCCCGGCAGGTGGGCCACCACCTGGTGGGAGCTGGCGCGGCCGAGCAGCCAGGCGCAGCCGCTGTCCAGGCAGTGCAGGATCAGCCATTCGCCCGGCGAGTCCAGCAGCGCGTCGTTCGACCAGGGCGTGATCTGGTGCAGGCGGCTGTTCTCGGCCCAGGCCATGCCGGCACCGCGCTCCGAGACCTGGCAGCCGAAGTCTTCGTTGGCGATGACGTTGACCCAGGGCCGCGGCGGCTGGCTCTTGGGCCCCAGTTCGAAGCGGCAGGCGCCGCTGGCGGTGTCGAAGTCATGCGTCGGTTGCAGGGCGCCCGGCTCGGCGGGCTGCCACAGCACATGCGTCGCGAGCGCGGCACGGCGGGCCTTGGCGGCCTGCTCATGCGGCACGGCGATGCGTTCGAGCTGCTGTGCCAGCGGCCGGCCATCGGCAAACCAGCGCACCCGGGCGAGCAGGTTCAGCGCGAAGCGGGTGTCGTCCTGCACCGCGCCATCGGACAGCACGTGCAGCCGCGCGCGGCCGCGCTGCTGCTGCTCGGCCAGCGAGCGCAACGCGCGCGACACCGGCGCCAGGTAGGACGCCGGCTCGGCATCCAGCACGACGATGTCCACCGCCAGCGGGCTGCCCTGGGCCTGCAGCAGCGCGCAGAGCTCGCGCACCATCAGCACGCCGGTCGTGTCGGCCACGCGGACGAGGATGATGGGCGCGTCGCCCGACACGCCGTGGCGCCACAGCGCGTCGCGCTGGAAGAAGCCCTCCAGCGCCGGCACACCGTCGCGCGGGCCCTGCGAGGTCAGCAGGGTCTGCAGCGCCAGGCCGGCGCGCCAGGCGCCCGGGGCCAGGCCGGCGCCCTGGGTGCGCACGCCGGCCATCGTGTGGGCCATCATCAGCGTGCGCTCGCGCAGCGCCGTCTGGGCCAGTTTGTCGAGCACGTGGTTCAGCGTCTGCGCCTCGGGCGCGGCGGCGGTGGCGATGGTCAGCGTGATGCGCCCGCCGGGCGGAATGGTGAGCGCCAGGTGCAGCAGCGAGATGGGGTCGTTGCCGGTGTCCAGCGCACCGGCCTCGGTGCTCAGGCCGGGCAGGCCGGCGCGCAGTGTCTTGGCATCCGCGCGGGCGATGGCGCCGCCCGGCTGGCCGGGGCGGCCGCCACGGGCCAGCCAGTGGGCACGGTCGGCGCCGGCCTGCAGGCGGTCCAGCCGCGCGCCGCCTTCCACCTCCAGGCCGACCAGCGCGTGCACGGCGTACAGCGGCGCTTCCTTGTGGCCCCGGGGCAGGCGCTGCCAGTGCAGCGCGCGCTGCTCGGGCGCCCAGCGCGCCTGCAGGAACAGCTTGCCGAAGGCCGGGTGGGCCAGGTCGGCCCGCGCGGGCGCCAGCACCGGCTCGAAGCTGGAGACCAGGGCGAGACGACGCTCGCTGTCCGACAGGTTGCGCAGCGTGATGCGGCGGAGTTCGACGTCGTCCTCCACCGCCACCCAGACCTCGGTATGGCTCTGCAACTGGTCGCCTTCGGCCGTGAACTGCGCGCTGGCGGGGTGCAGGCGGGCGCTGTAGCGCCACTGCGGTCCCGGTGTGGGCCGCAGCGTCAGCGACCGCCACGGGTTGGCCTCGGGGCCGCCGCGCCAGGTGCCCTCGTGCGTGACCGGCCAGGGTGTGTCCAGGTCGCGCAGATGCAGGTGGTGGCCGAGCAGGTCCTGCGCGAGGTCGTCATGCCAGCGGCTCACCAGCACCTGCTTGTCGGGCTCGCCGAACATCAGCGTGCCGCCGCCGTGCTCGCGCAGCATGGCGGTCAGCCGGCCGTGGCCCAGCCAGGCGGTGGCGGGCAGAGCGCGGCCGCGCGTGTCGGGCACGACAAGGGAGATGTGGGCGCGGCGCGGCGCAGCCCGCGTGGGCGTGGCGGCCGGCTCCTTCAGCGGCGGCACTTCATGCGGCGCGCGCTCATGCAGCAGCCAGCGCACCGCGGACAGGCGCGGCTCGTTGTCCGCCCAGCGCTGCGGCGCGCCGCCGCACAGCACCTCGGTGAGCGCGACGAGGGACATGCCCTGGTGGTGGGCCATCGTCGTGCCGATGCGTTGCACCTTCGGGCCCGGCGTCTCGGTGTCGCCGGTCACCTCCGGCTGGCGCGATGCGGTGTAGTCCAGCGCTTCCAGGAAGCCCAGCTCATGGCGCGCGCCCAGCGCCTGCAGGTGGCGCAGGTTGGCCACG
>SEEY01001020.1 GCA_004211235.1 Rubrivivax sp. | reverse complement strand
ATCCCGCGCAAAGCACGGCAGCGGCCCCGCAGTTCCGCGCATCGGCCGCCCGGCGGCCGATGCGCGGAACTGCGGGGCCGCTGCCGTGCTTTGCGCGGGATCAGTCGCGGTGGCCGTGCCCATGCCCGCGATCACGGTCACGGTCCCAGTCGCGGTCATGACCGTGGCCGTGGCCGCGGTTGCCGTGGTCATGTCGGTCATCGCGACGCCAGTCACGCTCACGCGGTACGACGACCGTCTGGCGATACCAGTTGTCCTGCACGAAATACACCGGCGCGCCGCAGGCGCCGTAGTGGCCGCAGTGGCGGCGCCAGTCCCGGCGGTGCTCGGGCGGCACCCACAGATAGACCGGCTCCCGGTACACCGGCCGGCCGACGTACACCGGCTGTGGCGCGATCAGCATCGGTTGCGGGTAGCGGCCGATGTCGACGCGGCCGTAGACGCCCGGCTGGCTGAAGCCGATGGACACGCCGATGTCCGCCGCCTGAGCCGGCAGGGTGGCCAGGCTGGCCAGGCCGAGGGCGGCGGGCGCGAGCCAGCGGGTGAGTGAATGCTTCTTCATGTCAGGCTCCTGGGTTAGAGGCGCGCTTGCACCAGTCGTCATTGAACGCAGGAAAGCGGCTGCGGTTGTCTGCATCGATGTAACAAAGGGCGGAGTCGGTGCCGTCCTACAGGGTTGACCATGATCCGCTGACGGAACCTGTTTGGGGCCGGAACGAAGCTTGCCGGCTTGTCTCTTTTGAGTTCCCCTCTCCCCCGGAGCATTTGATGAGCGACCCCCAGCCGCTGGCTGCCGCGACGCAGGCTCTGGCGCAGAACGCGCGGTTCCTGGAACGTTGCAGCCGGTTGGCCGGTGTCGGTGCCTGGGAGTGGCAGCCCGACAGCGGCGCGCTGCTGCTGTCCGATTCCGCCTGCGAGCTGCTCGGCCTGCCTGCGGGCCAGGTGCCGACGCTCGACGGCCTGCTGGCCCGCTTCGGCCCCGACGGTGCCGCCATGCTGGACGCCGCGCTGCATCACGCCGCCCGTCAAGGCCAGCGCTGGGACGTGGAATTGCGCCTGGATGGCCGTGCGGGCGGCCCGGGCAGCGAGCGCGTGCTGCGCGTCGTCGGCGCGGCCGATGGTGAAGGCGGCGGGCGGCGCGTCGGCGTCGTCATGCAGGACGTGACCGAGGCGGCCGGCATGCGTGCCGAGCTGGAGCGCACGCTGGAGCGCCTGGATCTCGCCACGCACGGGGGCGGCATCGGCGTCTGGGATCTGGACCTGCGCGCCGGCACGGTGGCCTGGGACGACGCCATGTGGCGGCTGCACGGCGA
>SEEY01001019.1 GCA_004211235.1 Rubrivivax sp. | reverse complement strand
CGCTGCACGCCGGCGACCGCTATCACTTCTGGTTCCCGGCCTATGTGCCCGAGCTGGCGCGGTGTTCGCCGGGCATCCTCTTGAGCATGGACACCATGCGGCTGGCGGCGGCGGAGGGGTATCGGGTCTTCGACTTCGGCTTCGGCGGCGAGGGCTACAAGAAGTACTTCTGCAACGCCGAGGAGACGGTGCGCGAGGCCGTGGTGCTGCGTCCCGGCGTCGGTTCGGCGCTGAGCGACGCGGCCGTGGGGCTGCTGGGCCAGCGCGGCCAGGCGCTGCGCACCAGCGTGCGGCGGCGCTGGGCCGCCATCGAGGCGTGCGAGGTCACGCCGATCAATCGTTTCAAGGGGGCGGTCGCGGCCGCCCAGGCCGCCGCCGGGAAGTTCGCTCCCGCGCCGGCGAGGGGATGACCATGCTGCAAGCCGTCAACGACCGCACCCGCTATCCCGGCCCGATCCGCCAGGCCGCCATCCATCCGCACCGGCTGGTCCAGCAGGGCTTTGCCGAGGACGCGGTGCTGGCCGATCTGCTGGACCGCTATCCGGCCGATCTGTTCGACATCAACCTGTATGACTACGACGACGCGGGGCAGGTCAGCCTGCGCACCGGCGCGCGCGGGCGGCTGTCGGGCGCGGACCTGCTGACGGCGATCCAGCAGGGTCGGCTGTGGGTCAATCTGCGCAGCGTCGAAAAGGGCTGGCCCGAGCTGTGGGCCGCCGCCATGGACGAGTTCGCGCGCATCCAGTCGGCCTATCCGGGCATGAAGGCGGTGACCAACGCCGGCCAGCTGATCCTGTCGTCGCCGGCGGCCAAGGTGCCGTATCACTTCGATCCGGCGGGGGTGGTGCTGTTCCACATGCGCGGCCGCAAGCGGCTGTGGATCTATCCGGGCGACGAGGCGCACCTGCCGGAGCGCAATATGGAGCAGGTGGTTGCGCGCCAGACCACGGAGGAGCTGCCCTATGTGCGCGCCTTCGACGGGGAGGCGCAGGTGATGGATCTGGAGCCGGGCGAGGCGCTGACCTGGCCGCTCTATGCGCCGCACCGGGTGGAGAACCTGGACCGGTTCTGCGTCAGCCTGTCGATGGATTTCCAGACCTGGCCGTCGCGGCTGAGGAACGGGGCGCTCTATACAAATGCGGTGCTGCGCAGCCGGGGGCAGCGCCCGCGCTTCACCGACCGGATGACGTCGCCGGAACTGGCGGCGCGCTGGGCGGCGTCGCTGGCGCTGCGCCGCGTGGGCGGGCTGAAGAGCAAGCTGGTGCATTTCGAGCGGGACTTCGAACCGCAGGTGGGCGCGGCGGACGGGGCGGGGG
>SEEY01001018.1 GCA_004211235.1 Rubrivivax sp. | reverse complement strand
GGAAGGAAGCCGTGGAAGACGCCGTCATGCGGGCCGTCCAGCGTGTAGCGGCGCAGCTCGCGCTGGCCTTCGCCGTCAAACACGCACAGCTCGATGCGCGTGGCGTGCTCGCTGGGGATCGCGAAGTTGACGCCGCCGTCACGGGCGAAGGAACCCATCGGCTCGTGCCAGCCGGGTTGGAGGTCGGGGAGATGAGCCATTCAGCGCCTCCTGTATTTCGGGCCGAGCGCCGGGCCGCTCCCAAGCCGGCCCGCCATGGCGATGTGCGCACGGCTCGATGCCGTGCGCATCGCCGTCCCCTCGGGGGCTGAGGCCGGACACGGCAAGTCCTGTGGACTTGTCGTGCCTGCCGAAGAGCAGCCGCTCCGTCGGCTGCGCGGTCTGCAAGACCGACTGGGCTCGCTCGCGTACAGCGTCGCGAGACGGGGCGAGGGGTACTTCATATCGGGACGAAGAACACCGTCGCCAGCGGCGGCAGGTTGATCGTGATGGACAGCCGCTTGCCATGCGCCGGCCGCGCCTGCACCGGCAGGCCCGCAGCCGCCATGCCGTTGCCGACGTTGCTGCCGCCGTAGTAGGCCGAATCGGTGTTCAGCGCCTCGCGCCAGGCGGTCACGCCGTCGGGCACGCCGAGCGAGTAGCCCTCGCGCGGCACCGGCGTCATGTTGCAGATGACGATGACCATGCGGCCCGTGCCATCGCGGCGCACCCAGGCGTAGATGGAGTGCTCGGCGTCATGCGCGCTGATCCACTCGAAACCGCCGGCCTCGCAGTCCAGCCGGTGCAGCGCGCTGTGCTCGCGGTAGAGCTTGTTGAGGTCGCGCACCAGGCGCTGCACGCCGGCGTGGCGGTCGTCTTCCAGCAGGCCCCAGGGCAGTGATTCAGCATGGTTCCACTCGCCCCGTTGAGCGAACTCCTGGCCCATGAAGAGCAGCTTCTTGCCCGGGTGACCCCACATGAAGCCGTAGTAGGCCCGCAGGTTGGCGAACTTCTGCCAGTCGTCGCCCGGCATCTTGGCCAGCATGCTGCCCTTGCCGTGCACCACCTCGTCGTGCGAGATGGGCAGCAGGAAGTTCTCGCTGAACGCGTAGATCAGGCCGAAGGTCATCTTGTCGTGATGCCAGCGGCGGTTGATCGGATCCTCGGCCATGTAGCGCAAGGTGTCGTTCATCCAGCCCATGTTCCACTTGTAGTGAAAGCCCAGGCCGCCGGTGTACGTGGGCGCCGAGACGCCGGGGAAGCTGGTGCTCTCCTCGGCCACCGTGATGGCACCTTCGATCTCGCCGACGTGCTCGTTCATCTCGCGCAGCATGGAAATGGCT
>SEEY01000237.1 GCA_004211235.1 Rubrivivax sp. | reverse complement strand
GTCATTGGCGCTGCGGGCGTTGGCCTTGACGATTTCGGCCTTCTTTTCGGCGACGGACATTTTGTTTTCCAAAAGGTTTCGGAAGTCCGGCCGGGCGAGACGCACTGCTTGAGCGCTGCCGCAGACGGTTTCCGGGGTTGACTTGCGGACAAGGGGGAAACCGCCCCGAGCCGTGCTATTGCTCAACTTGCGTTGAGCGTTTCATTGTTCTGCACCGCGAAGCGCAAAACCTGCGGATTCTAGCCCAAAGCGGCGGGGACCCCAACGGCGGCAGGCCAGGCGGGCGGACATTGGGTACGCCAACCCGGTTTCAAGAGCCCAAACCGCCCTGCCGTGCAAATACGTGACTTCTCTGCCGCGTGACGAAAAACCCTCTTGAAGCGCCTCCTCGCCGCCGCATCTCTGGGTCATCGGGTGCTGCTCCCGACTGGTTCAGCAGCGCAACCACTGGAGTTACCCCATGTTCTATCTGACCCACCCCCGCCACGTTGCCCGCGTCCTTCGCCAGTTCGACGCCGATGCGGACACTGCCCGCACCCCCGCCCTGGACGTCAGCGAAGACGACAAGGGCTACGTCGTCACCGTCGACATGCCCGGCGTCGCGAAGGAAGCCGTCAAGGTGCGCGTGGAAGGCCGCAGAGTGCAGGTCGAGACCGTCACCGAGGAAGCTGCCGCCGCGACCGACGGCTCGCGCCTGCTCTACCGCGAGCGCCGCGCCGCCCGTTACGCCCGCAGCTTCTCGCTGCCCGCCGAGATCGATCAAGGCCAGTCGCAGGCCCGGTTCGAGAACGGTGTGCTGACGCTGAACCTCGTCAAGCGCGTCGCCGAGAACGGCGGCCAGCTGACCGTCCTCTAAGCCGTACCGAGCTGCCAGCGCGGGCGGACCTCAAAGCCGCCATCGTCTCTGGGCTGGGCCGCGCCGCGCTGCACCCGCAGCGCGGCCGCCATGGCAATCATGGCGCCGTTGTCCGTGCACAGAGACAGCTCCGGGTAATGCACCCGAACGTCCCGCCTGGCGCACGCAGCATTCAGTTGCTCGCGCAAATGGGCGTTCGCGCCCACGCCGCCGGCCACGACAAGGCGCTTGAGCCCGGTCATCTTCAGGGCCAGCAGCGACTTCTTCACCAGCACCTCGACGATAGCGGCCTGTGTGGACGCCGCCAGGTCCGCCTTGGTCTGTTCGCATGGCGAATCACCGACCTTCTTCACCTGCGTCAACACCGCCGTCTTCAGGCCGGCGAAGCTGAAGTCCGGCTTGCCGCTGTGCAGGAGCGGGCGCGGAAGCGCATAGGCCTCGGGGTTGCCAAACTCGGCCATGCGCGCGAG
Source organism: Rubrivivax sp. (assembly GCA_004211235.1). Next base: position 5,039 of record SEEY01000237.1, on the reverse strand, counting down.
GTGCGGGCCGCCCGGGTAAGGCAGGCCGAGCAGCTTGGCGCTCTTGTCAAAGGCCTCGCCGGCCGCGTCATCGATGGTCTCGCCGAGCATCTCGTAGCGGCCCACGTCGTCCACCCGCATCAACTGCGTGTGGCCGCCGCTGACCAGCAATGCGACGAAGGGGAACTCCGGGGGGTCGGCCGACAGGAAGGGCGACAGCAGATGCCCTTCGAGGTGATGCACAGGCAGCGCCGGCACATCCAGCGCCGCCGCCAGCGACACGGCCACGCCGGCGCCCACGAGCAGCGCTCCCGCCAGGCCGGGGCCTTGCGTGTAGGCAATCATGTCCACGTCCTGCAGCGTCAGGCTCGCCTGCGACAGCACCTCGCGCGTCAGCGGCAGCACGCGGCGCACATGGTCACGCGACGCCAGCTCAGGCACGACGCCGCCGTAGGCCTGGTGCATCGTGATCTGGCTGTGCAGCGCCTGGGCCACCAGTCGCGGCGGCGACGCACCGTCAACCTCGATCAGCGCGACCCCGGTCTCGTCGCATGACGACTCGAACCCGAGGATGCGCTGCACGGCAGTCACTTGCCTTCCTTGGCGTGGTTGATCGAGTACTTCGGGATCTCGACTGTCACGTCCTGCTGACGCAGCAGCGCCTGGCAGGACAGGCGCGAGTCGGGCTCCAGCCCCCAGGCGCGGTCCAGCATGTCCTCTTCGTCCTCTTCCATCTCGCTCAGCGAACGGCCGCCCTCGCGGACGATGACGTGGCAGGTCGTGCAGGCGCAGACCTGGTCGCAGGCGTGCTCGATGTGGATCTCGTTGGCCAGCAGCGCTTCGCAGATCGACGTGCCAGGCGCCGCCGTGATGCTGGTGCCTTCGGGGCAGTATTCGGCGTGCGGGAGGATCTTGATGACGGGCATTCGGTGTTCTTTCAGAGGGCCGACACGTTTCGGCCGGTCAGCGCGCGCGCGATGGAGCGGTTCATGCGCTCAGCGGCAAAGCCTTCGGTCGCTTCGGCGAGTGCCTTGACGGCGGCATCGATGGCATCGGCATCGCCATCCATCGCAGCGAGCGCGACCAGGCGGGCTTCAAGCGCGTCGCGTTCCGTCGCAGGCAGCAGGTCGCCGTCGGCGGCGAGGGCACTGCGCGTCGCGAGCACCATGCGCTCGGCTTCAACCTTGGCCTCGCGCAGCTTTCGCGCGGCCATGTCGCCCTCGGCGCTGGCGAAACCGTCCTTCAGCATGTTGGCGATCTCGTCGTCGCCCAGGCCGTAGCTCGGCTTCACGGTGATTGCCGTCTGCACGCCCGAGGTCAGCTCCTCGGCGGAGACGTTGAGCAGCCCGTCCGCATCCACCTGGAAGCTGACACGGATGCGCGCCGCGCCGGCCACCATGGGCGGGATGCCGCGGAGTTCGAAGCGCGCGAGTGAGCGGCATTCGCTGACGAGCTCGCGCTCGCCTTGAACGACATGGATCGCCAGCGCAGTCTGGCCATCCTTGAAGGTTGTGAAGTCCTGCGCCTTGGCGACCGGGATGGTCGAGTTGCGTTCGATGACGCGCTCGGTCAGGCCGCCCATGGTTTCCAGGCCGAGCGACAGCGGAATCACGTCCAGCAGCAGGATTTCGCCATCGGCGGCGTTGCCCGCGAGCTGGTTGGCCTGGATGGCCGCACCCAGTGCGACGACCTCGTCGGGGTTCAGATTCGTCAACACCTCCTGGCCGAACAACTCGCTGACCGCCCGGCGAACGAGGGGCATGCGCGTGGAGCCGCCGACCATCACGGTACCGGCGACGTCCGCCGCCTTGACCTTGGCGTCGCGCAGCACGCGCTTCACGGCGGACAAGGTCCTGGCCAGCAGCGGCTGGGCGAGCGCCTCGAACTGCTCTCGCGTGACGGCCACCCTCAGCTCGCCCGAATCGAGCGCGGCAACCAACTCGGCCGAGTCGGCATCGGAAAGCGCCTCCTTGGCAGCCCGTGCTGCGACGAGGACGGCGCGCTTGTCGTGCGCCGATTCGACGACGCGCCCGGCCAGCGCCCAGTCGGCCAGCGCACGGTCGAAGTCGTCACCGCCCAGGGCTGCATCACCGCCGGTCGCGACGACCTCGAACACGCCGCGCGTCAGGCGCAGCAGCGAGATGTCGAAGGTACCGCCACCCAGGTCATAGACCGCATACAGCCCTTCGCTGGCGTTGTCCAGGCCGTAGGCGATGGCCGCAGCGGTCGGTTCGTTGATGAGTCGCAGGACCTTGAGGCCGGCCAGCTCGGCGGCATCCTTGGTGGCCTGGCGCTGGGCGTCGTCGAAGTACGCCGGCACGGTGATGACGGCGCCGAACAGGTCGTCGGCGAAGCTGTCTTCGGCGCGAAAGCGCAGCGTCGCGAGGATCTCGGCAGACACCTCGACGGGGCTCTTTGCGCCGTCCCGCGTGGCAATGGCCAGCATGCCGGGGCGGTCCGCGAACTGGTAGGGCAGCTGCGCACGATCAGCGATGTCCGCCAGGCCACGGCCCATGAACCGCTTGACCGAGACGATGGTGTTCTCCGGATCTTCGGCCTGCGCTGCCAGCGCATCCGCGCCGATCTGACGGCGGCCTTCCGGCAGATAGCGCACGGCGGAAGGCAGGATCACTCGACCCTGCTCGTCAGGCAGGCATTCGGCCACGCCATGGCGCACGGCGGCCACGAGTGAGTGCGTCGTGCCGAGGTCGATGCCGACGGCAATGCGGCGCTGGTGCGGGTCGGGCGAGGCGCCGGGTTCGGAGATTTGAAGAAGGGCCATGGTGTTCAGGCATCCAGCGCGGCAAGGCGCTGATCAATGTCGGCCCGGAAGCGCTGGATGAACATCAGCGCGCGGACCTGGGATGCAGCGGCAGGGGCGTCGCCTGTCTCGTCGAGCAGGCGCTGCACGGTGGCAAGCGCTGCGGTTTCGGCTCGCGCGGCGTCGTCGTCAAGGGCCGCCAGGGCGGTTTCGTCACTCGCCTCGTCCAAACCCTCGCGCCATTCCATCTGTTGCATCAGGAAGGCTGCCGGCATGGCGGTGTTGTTCTCCGCCTGCACCGGTGCACCGCGCAGCTCGCAGAGGTAGGCGGCCCGCTTGAGCGGGTCTTTCAAGCGCTGGTAGGCCTCGTTGACGCGCATCGCCCATTGCATGGCCACGCGCTGTGCAGCGGCGCCTTGCGAGGCAAAGCGATCGGGGTGAACCTCGGCCTGCAGCGACTTCCAGTGCGCGTCGATATCCGCGCGCACCTGCGCCTGCTGTTCAGGCAGGCCGAAAAGCTGGAAGTCGTTGTCGGTGAGGCGCATGGCGGAGTGGAAAAGCAAAAGGCGCGGTTCACACCGCGCCTGTCGTCGGGTCAGCGAATCTCAGACACGGAAGGACTCGCCGCAGCCGCACTTGTCCTTCTCGCGCGGATTGCGGAACTTGAAGCCTTCGTTCAGGCCTTCGCGGACGAAATCGAGCTCGGTGCCGTCAAGATAGGGCAGGCTCTTCGGGTCGATGAGGATCTTGACCTCATGGCCTTCGAAGATCACGTCTTCAGGCGCCACCTCGTCCGCGTACTCGAGCTTGTAGGCGAGCCCCGAGCAGCCGGTCGTCTTCACGCCCAGGCGCAGGCCCACACCCTTGCCGCGCTTGGCGATGTAGCGCTTCACGTGGCGGGCTGCAGCTTCGGTCAGCGTGACGGACATGTCAGTTCGCGCTGGCGTGCTTGGCGCGGTAGTCGTCCACGGCCGCCTTGATGGCGTCTTCGGCCAGGATGGAGCAGTGGATCTTGACGGGCGGCAGGGCCAGCTCTTCGGCAATGTGCGTGTTCTTGATGGTCAGCGCTTCGTCCAGGCTCTTGCCCTTGACCCATTCGGTCACGAGCGAGCTCGAGGCGATGGCCGAACCGCAGCCGTAGGTCTTGAACTTGGCGTCCTCGATGAGGCCGGTTGCCGGGTTGACCTTGATCTGCAGCTTCATCACGTCGCCGCAGGCCGGCGCGCCGACCATGCCCGTGCCGACGTCCTCGTCGCCGTTTTCGAACTTGCCCACATTGCGCGGGTTCTCGTAGTGGTCAACGACCTTTTCGCTGTATGCCATGGTGTTCTCCTGTGTCGACGACGATCAGTGGGCAGCCCACTGGATGGTCGAGATGTCGATGCCGTCCTTGTACATGTCCCACAGCGGGGACAGTTCGCGCAGCTTGGCCACGCGGTCGGTCAGCACGTTGATTGCGTAGTCGATTTCTTCTTCGGTCGTGAAGCGGCCGATGGTCATTCGCAGCGAGCTGTGCGCCAGCTCGTCGCTGCGGCCCAGCGCGCGCAGAACATAGCTCGGCTCCAGGCTGGCCGACGTGCAGGCCGAACCGGACGACACCGCCAGGCCCTTCACGCCCATGATGAGCGACTCGCCCTCGACGAAGTTGAACGAGATGTTCAGGTTGTGCGGCACGCGGCTTTCGAGGTCGCCGTTGATGAAGGTCTGCTCGATGCCGGACAGGCCCTTGACGAGGCGGTCGTGCAGCATGCGGATGCGTTCACTCTCCGTGCCCATCTCCTCGCGGGCGATGCGGAAGGCCTCGCCCATGCCGACGATCTGGTGCACCGGCAGCGTGCCGGAGCGCATGCCGCGCTCATGCCCGCCACCGTGCATCTGCGCTTCCAGGCGCACCCGCGGCTTGCGGCGCACGTAGAGCGCGCCGATGCCCTTGGGGCCGTAGGTCTTGTGCGAGGCCAGGCTCATCAGGTCGATGGGCAGCTTCGCCATGTCGATGGCGACCTTGCCGGTGGCCTGGGCCGCGTCCACGTGGAAGATGACGCCGCGTTCGCGGCACAGATTGCCCAGGGCGACCACGTCCTGGATGACGCCGATCTCGTTGTTCACGTACATGACCGAGGCCAGGATGGTGTCCGGGCGGAGCGCGGCTTTGAACGCCTCCAGGTCGACGAGGCCGTTTTCCAGCACATCGAGATAGGTCACGTCGAAGCCCTGGCGCTCCAGTTCGCGCATCGTGTCGAGCACGGCCTTGTGCTCGGTCTTGACGGTGATCAGGTGCTTGCCGCGCGTCTTGTAGAAC
>SEEY01001017.1 GCA_004211235.1 Rubrivivax sp. | reverse complement strand
CGCCAAGCCGGCTGCCAAGCCGGCTGCCGAGAAGCCCGCCGGGAAGCTCCCCGGAAAGCCGGCCAAGAAGGCGGCCCGAGGAGGCCGCGACCACCATCACGTCTACGTCGTGCTGCTCTCCGCCAGCGTCTGGAACGAGCCTGCCTACCGCCAGGCCAACCCGGGCCACGACATCGCCAAGCCCTGCCTCTACGTCGGCATGACAGGGCTGGACCCGGACCTGCGCTTCGACCGCCACATGGCTGGCGTGCAGGCCAACCGCTTCGTGCTGAAGTACGGCGAGCGCCTGCTGCCGGAGCTGTACGAGGTCTACAACCCGATGCCCTACGAAGCGGCGCGCGACATGGAGGTGGAACTGGCCATCGGCCTGCGCGAGGCCGGCTACGCCGTCTGGCAGGCCTAGCGGGCAGGCCTAGCGGGCAGAGATCGAGTGCCTGGCGATGCGAGCGGCTCGATGCGCCAGCATCGCCGCCCTCCGGAGGGCTTCAGTACCAGTACGCCGGGTACTGGCGCCGGCAGGCGCGGTGGTAGAGGACCGCCACGCCCACCATGGCCAGCGCGCCGAACAGCGTCGGGAACAGCAGGAAGCCGAGCTTCGGCGCGACGAGGAACACGATGACCGGGTTGGACCCGGCCGGCGGGTGCATGCAGCGCGTCAGCATCATCAGCGCACAGGCCACGCCGGCCGCAAGGGCCAGCGACCACCACGCCGGCCCGAGCCACGCCAGCGCCGCCAGGCCCACCGCCGAGCAAATGACATGACCGCCGACGACGCTGCGCGGCTGGGCGAAGTGGATCTCGGGGAAGGTGAACACCATCACCGCCGTGGAGCCGAAGGAGCCCAGCGCCAGCAACACGCCAAGGTTGAAGGAACTGAAGGCAAGGACGCCGATGCACAGGGCCACGCCGGCGCAAGCGATGGCGCCGCGGCCCAGCGTGAAGCGCGGCGCACCTTCGCGGCGCGTGCGCGCGGCCAGCGCCTCGTGCTGCAGCGCCTCCGCGGTGCGGTCCTGCACCAAGGGCTGCGCGGAGGCTGCCGTCGGCGCCGGCATCAGGTCGTTCATCGTCGTGCCCGGTGAGCTGCTGCAGAAGAAGAAGAAGAAGAAGAAGGAGGGACGGGCGCGGCGGCCCGACCCTGAGGAAGGCTGCCGAACCCCCGAACGGCAGCCTTGCAAGCAAAGGTCAGGCCGGCAGGGCCTGCAGTTCCCCGGATGCACGTGCCTTGCGGCCGTAGACCAGCTCGAACACCGGCGTGGCCATCATGGTGGTCACCACCGCCATCAGCACCAGCATCGAGAACAGCGCCGGGCCGATGATCCCCTTC
>SEEY01000236.1 GCA_004211235.1 Rubrivivax sp. | reverse complement strand
CCCATGCCGACGACGAACACCGCGGCCGCCACCAGCGGCAGCATCCAGATCTTGCTTCGGAACTTCATGTGCGAACTTTCAACCGGGAGATGCAGGTGTGGCAGGTCAGTCCAGCGTCACGGCGGCCTTCACCGTGCCGTCGACCGCGGACTTCTCGATGTAGCCGACGGCCTTGGGGTTGGCGGCAACGGCCTTCTTCACGGCTGCGGAATCGGCCATCTGCTTGGGCGCCTCGCCCTTGCCGCTGAAGACGATGCGCGACCAGGTCGACTTGACCTGTGCCACGTCCCGGCCGGTGGCCTTCTTGTAGAACTCGGCGTAGATCGGCGATGACTCGTTCTGGTCGACCGGTGTCAGCGTCTCGCTCTTGCCGAGGAAGACCTGGGCAACCTGGTCCTTGGTCAGCGGGCCGGCGCTCGGGTGGGTGATGACGACCAGATCGGCCGCCTGCGCTGTGGCGCTGGCCAGCAGCGCCATCGAGAAAAGAATGCTCGTTTTCATGGCGGGTTCCGGGTCAGAAGACGAAGTCAGCGGCCATGGTCACGAGATTGACCTTGGCGTTCATCGGGAACGTCGGCTGCACATTGGCGAAGCGGCCGTTGGAGCCGTTCTTGACGCTGACGCGCTCCACCTGCAGCTTCAGCGCCACGTTGCGCACCGCATCCCAGCGCACGCCGGCAGACAGGGAATCCTGCGAGCCGTTGAACTGGGTCAGGGTGGCATTGATGCCGGCGTTGATGCCCGCGGCGCCCGTCGCCAGCGGCGTGCCGCCCGCTGCGGTGATGCCGGCTTCGGCGTCGATGTGCGCCTTGGTGCTGGAGTAGGTCGCGTAGGGCGTCCAGCTGCCGATGCGGTAGCCGCCGGTCACATACCAGGAGGTGCTGTTCGTGAGGAAGCCGTCGCCCTTGAAGGCGACCAGCTCGCTCATGACGAACCACGCACCCGGGTCGTAGTTCATGCCCAGCACGATGGCCGACAGCTTCATGCTGTCCAGGCGATATTTTTCAAGCAGGTCGGTCGCCTGCGCGGCCGATGTCTGGAAGGCCGGGACCGGCACCGCGGCGGCACCGGCGGCGAACTGCTTGATGCCCGCGAACAGCGGGTCCAGGCTGCCCACCTGCAGGTCGAGGCTCACGTTCGTGTAGCCCCCGCGAACCAGCAGCGACCCGATCTCGACGGAGTCGTTGAAACCCCAGGTCGGCTTGGACTTGGCCTTGCCGCTGGGCAGCTTGCTGGAGCCCTGGCCGTAGAAGACCTGCAGCGTGTTGTTGGCATCGCCGAAGCCGCTGCGCCAGGTCATGTCGACACCGTCATTGCTGGTCACGGCCAGCACACTGTAGACCTCGCTCGGGGCGTGCGCCCAGGGGCTGGCGTAGCCGACGAAGCGGGACTCGGACAGCAGGTAGGACGGCAGCGCGATGCGGCCGGCACGGAAGCTCAGCGCATCGTTGAACTGGACCTTGACGTTGGCCCATTCCAGCATCGGCTTGTAGGTGTTGTCGGCCTGGTGCTGGGAGATCACCTGCACGACGCCGGAGACCTTGTCGCCGAACTTGGCAGCGACCTGACCGCCGAGCTTGGTTTCGGTACCGAAGTCGGTGCTGCGCGTGTGGCCCGCGCCGTTGGGCTGGAAGCGGGTGGCGACATAGTCGGCGCCGCGCTCGCTGGAATGCACGGCGGCCAGCGTGCCGAAGCCGCTGAACTTGAGGTCGATGCCCTCGGCATGGCTGGCGGCGGCGAAGGCCGCGAGAACGGCAAACGCGACGGTGTTGAGTTTCAAAGTCATGAGTTTCCTTGCGGAGTTAGTTGCACAAGTCCCAAGGTCCGGCCACGACAGGCGTCCTGACTCACCACCCAAGCGATTCGCAAACCCTCTTGAAATCGGCCGATTTCAATGGGGCTTGAGCAGGTTGGCGTGGCGAATCGAGGACAAATGCGCAGGGATGGAAGCCGGGACGTTGTGACGACCCGAGTGCCTTGTGCGTCGCATTTGCGACTGGCAGATTGCGGGGATTCGCCCGCCGTAGAAGTGAGGGAATGATCGATTGCAGCGGCCATCACCGCAAGACGATTGCGTCACGCTTCTGCTGGTAATCACCTAATCCTGTGGCTGCCTGCTAACGCCGCCAGACGTGGTTTCGCCGTCGGGGCCGAAGTCAAGGCAGGACGTCACGAATCAGCGCTTCACTCGGCGAGACCAACGGCGATAACGGCTCGACAAACGGCGAGCCAAACGACGAGAAGAACGACGGCCGTGGGGCTCAAGGAGGCGGGCGACCCGGCTTCCGCCCACGCGGAACCAAGCGCTACTTCGGCCGTGATTCCGCAGTGCCGTCCAGGCGGATCACTCGCCGCGACCGGCTCTCCGTATCGTCCAGCGACTCGCTGATGAGCCGGTTGTGCTGCTCCCAATCCTCCGCGCTGCGGATGATGCTGGGCTTGATGAGCACCACCAGCTCGCGCTTGCGGCCGGTGTTGGCGCGGTTGCCGAACAGCATGGACGTCAGCGGGTTGCTGTCCGCCCCTGGCAGGCCGGACCCGCGGCGCGAGGCTTCCATCTGCATCAGGCCGCCGATGGCGACGATGTGGCCATCGGGGATGCGCACCACCGTGTCGGTCTCATTGACGCTCGCGCTGGCCAGCGGCAGGCGGAAGTTGCCCACCTCGCCGAGATCCACCTGCTTGACCTTCTCGGTGACGTTGGACACCGAGGGGTGGATGTGCAGCGTGATCATGTCGGCCGCGTCGATCTGCGGCGTCACGTCGAGCGCGATGCCGCTGAAGAAGGGGGTCAGCGTCAGCGTCGGGATCTGGTTGGTCGTGCCGTTGTTGCCGGTGTTGCCGTTGTTCGTGCCGCTGTTGCTGCCGCTGATGCCGGTGATGAAGTAGTCGTCGGTGCCGACCTTCAGCACGGCCTTCTGGTTGTTCAGCGTCGCGATGCGCGGGCTCGACAGGATCTGCGTGTCGCCGTGGGTCTCGATGAAGCTCAGCAGCGCCTGGAAGCCGCCACGCGCCAGCGCCAGGCCGAAGGTGCCGCCGCCTGAAGAAGGCAGGGGGATCAGGTCCGGCCAGGCGGGCTGCTGCGTGCCGCTGGACAGCGTCGGCAGGCCGCGCTGGTTGCTCACGAGCGGGTTGACGATGCCGTTCACGCCGCTCGGGATCGACGGGTTGACGCTGGTCTGGCCGATGGCGCCGCGGTCACCGATGCGCGACCAGTCGATGCCGCTCTGGTAGCCCTCGCGCAGCTCGACCTCGACGATCTTGGCCTCCAGCATGACCTGGCGCTCGACGGCAATGCGCGTGGCCTTCAGCCAGGCCTCGACGTGGCGCAGCTCTTCCGGCATGGCGCGTACGGCGACTGTACCGGTCTGCGGGCTGACGATGACGGCGCGGCCCTCGCCGCTGCCCAGCAGCGCGCGCAGCGCGGCGGTCGTCTCACCCCAGAAGTCGTTCGCGACACGGGTGCTGAGCTGGCTGCTTTCCTGCTGCTGCACGGTGCCCGCACTGCCCGGCGTGGCCGCGTTGCCCGAGTTGCCCGCGGCGTTGCCCTGGCTGCTGGCCGGCGCGGCGCCGGAGCTGACGCGCACCTCGCTGCGGCCGCTGCGTTGCAGGGCCAGCGCGTTGATGGTGAACACGCGCGTCTGCAGCGTGGGCGGGAAGACGGTGATGCGGCGGCCGTCGATGGCGTAGTCGAAGCCGTAGACGTCGCGGATGGCGTCGAGCGACTCGCGCAGCGTGACGCCCTTGAGCGTGACCGACAGCGTGCCCGCGACGGCCGGGTGCACGATCATGCTGTAGCGCGTGTCGCTGACCAGGGACAGGAACACATCGCGCGCCTGCGCGCCGTTGACGATGAGGTCGAAGCGCGGCTCGGGCGGCAGCACCGGGGCCGGTGCCGGTACCGGGATGGCCTGGGCCACCGGCGCGGACGCGGACGCCGCCGGCACCGCAGGCTGCGCGCGTTGCGCCTGCAGCTCCTCGCGCAGGGCCTGGCTGGGCTGGGCGATGGTCAGCGGCTTGTCGGCACAGCCTGAGAGCCCGACGACGATCAGCGCGACGGCGCTGCTCAACAACCGGAGAGGGGGACGACGTGGGACCGGAGCCTTCATGGCTGCTTCTCCTTGGACTTCTTGCGGGCGCTGGAAGCGGCAGCGGCGGGAGCCGCCACACGCTTCTCGACGCCGCCATACAGCGGCTCGCGCCGGACCTGACCGGCCTCGCGCAGCCAGACGGCTTGTTCGGTGATGCGCTCGATGCGGGCGCCGTCGATCTGCTCGCCGACGCCATAGCGCCGGCCGCGCTGCACGACATAGCCGCGGCCGGCAGCGAAGACGACCTGGCGGATCGCGTTGTCCCTCGGCTCGACACCGGTCGCGCCCGAGGCCGCCGCCGAGGCCGCGATGGCGCTGCGCAGCGCGCCGGGCAGGGCCGTGGGGTCTCGCGCCGCATCCTGCGCGCAAACCTGCAGCGCTGCGGGCAGCAGCGCGAAAAGGAGGACCGGAACCAGCGCTCTCATGGCTGCACCTTCAACAGAAAAAGCCGCGCCTGCAGTCGCGACGCATCGCTGCCGGCGCCGGCCTTGAGCTGCATGTCGCCCCAGCGCAGGCCGGGCAGGTCGCGCTCGAGGGCCTGCAGATAGCGCTGGATGTTCTGGTAGCTGCCGGCCACGCGCAGGTCCACGCCCTGCCAGCTCAGGCCCGCCAGCACCGGGGCGGCGGGCGCGACTGACGCCGGGGCGGGCAGGCTGACCGGCGCGTCGTCGAGCAGGACGAGCGATTCGAGCGCCAGGCCGGGCTGCCGTGCGAGCAGCCGCTGCAGCACGACGGACAGCCCCTCGCCGCTGCTGACCGAGGCGGCGTCCCGCAGCGCGGCGTCGAGCCGGGCGCGCTCGCCCAGCGCCGTGTCGAGCTGGCTGCGCAGGGCGGTGTCAGGATCACCGGCATTGCGGCTGGCGGCCACGAACTGCTCGCGCAGCTGGGCCAGCTCCGTGGCCTGCAGGGCCTGTTGTTCGCTGCGCTGCCGGGCGCGGCTGGCCAGCGGCGCCAGCACCAGCGTGTCGAACAGTGCAGCGGCGACGGCGACCACGCAGAGAAAGAGGATGGCGCGCTCGCGCAGGCTGAGCGCGTCGATGCGGCGCGCCTGGCGGTCCCAGGCCGAGGTGACCGGGGCGAGCTGGCGGCGCAGCCAGTCGCGGTCGATCTGCGTCTGCGCCTTCATCGCGCGGCTCCGGGAGTGCCGCTGCCGGCGGCGGCGGGCGTGGCCGGCGCGCTGACAACGCGGAAGGCCCAGACCGGCAGGCTGGACTGCGCCAACGGGCCGTTGCGCTCCAGCAGTGCCGGGCCGGCGGCCTCCGCACCTGCTGCGCCGAGCCGCTCGACGCGCAGCGCCGACAGCTCCTGGCCGGCGAGCATCGGGTGCATGGACAGCCGCGCGAGCCATGGGCGCAGGACCGCCGTGTCGAGCGTGCCGCCGATCAGCTCGACTCGGCCGGGCGAGTGGCGCAGCTCGGTGATCCACGCCGATTCGGGCAGGCTGCGTGCCAGCAGCGCCAGCAGGTCGGAGTGGTGCTGCCCCTCGCGGCTGGCGTTGTTGCTGCCGCCAAGGGTCTGCAGCAGCGCGCGGCGTTCGGCGTTGCCTGTCTCCAGGGGTTGCAGCTGCTGCTGAAGCGTGAGTGCGTCCTGCGGCGCGGGCAGGTTGGCGCGGGCGACCTGCAGCGCCTGGCGCTCGGTGTTGAAGCGGGCGAGCGTTGCCTGGTGGGCGGCTTCGGCCTGATGGTCGCGGTGCAGGATCCACAGCGCCGCGCCGAGGCTGGCGAGCAGCAACAGCCCGGAGGCCTGCAGCAGCGTCAGCGCCGACAGGTATCGCCTGGGTGCCAGCAGGATGGGCGCGAGCAGGTTGATTTGCTGGGCCATCAGTGGTGTGCGTCCCGGGTTGAGCGTGAAAGGTGCAGCATGCCTCAGAGCTCGCGTGTGTCGTTGCGCAGCGCGGCGCCGAGCAGCGGGATGCAGGCGGCCAGCGCGCTGGCGGCGTCGCCTTCGGGGGCCGGGGCGCCGGGCGCGAAGGCAGCGAGCGGGTCCAGCGCCACGGTGCGCTGGCCAAGTTCGCGCTGGATCAGCGCCGCGATGTCGGCGGCGTGCCGCGCCGTGACGACATACAGGCGCGCCAGCGGCAGTTCCGGCCAGCTGCGCTCCCAGACGTCGATGGAGCGCTGCAGCTCGACGACCAGCGGCGACTCCTGCGCATCGCCGCCGTCGAAGTGGCCGCCGGGCTGGTACTCGAAGCCCAGCGGCAGTTCAGCCGCCGCCGTCTCGGCCTGCTCGGCGCTGGTCGTCGAGCTGCAGCGCTCCATCGACGTCTGGGAGCGCAGCTGGCCGGAACT
>SEEY01001016.1 GCA_004211235.1 Rubrivivax sp. | reverse complement strand
CCGCTTGACGGTGTGCGGGCTGAGGTCCAGCGCGCGAGCGATGTGCTTGTTGCTGGCGCCCGCGGCCCAGGTCGACGAGCGCCTGACGCAGCGCGAGGCCGAGGTCATCGCGCAGATGGCCGCCGGCGCCAGCAACAAGCACATCGCTCGCGCGCTGGACCTCAGCCCGCACACCGTCAAGCGGCACGTGGCCAACATCCTCGACAAGCTGGCGCTGAACTCGCGCGGCGAAGCGGCCGCCTGGTGGCTCAGCCAGCGTTGACGGCCGCTGGCGGCGGCCCCGCCAACGGCAGCGCGGCCGCTCAGGCCGCCACGAGGCCCGGCGCGCTCGGCTGACCGAGCGCCCGGCACAGCTTGCCCCAGGCGCTGTCGTTCAACAGTCCGCGCACGGAGGCCAGCACCGGCGCCTGGGCGGGCGGCGGCAGGCTGCCGATGACCATGGCGCGCTCGGCCGGGGTCATCGCCGGGATCATCCAGCGCAGCGTCTCGCTCATCTCGCGCGGGCCGATGCTGGCCATGATGCGGCCGTGCAGTTCGAGAAGCTCCTCGTCCGTATAGGCGGCCCACAACGCCTGGTTGTGGCGGCTCTCTTCCACGGCCATGTGCTCGAAGTTGTGGGCCACGAAGGCCGCGAAGCGCCGGTACAGCCGCTGAGCGGCGGCGGCGGTGGGCAGGGCGCGCAGCGCGGCGCCTTCCGCGCAGAGCGTGGCGATGGCGTCGAGATGCTCCTCGTGCTCCAGCTCGATGGCGGCGCTGGCGCCGGCGCGGCGGGCCTCGATGGCCGGGTGCACGAAGGTGTTTTCCTTCTCGACGTGGTGTCTGGCGGCGTCCAGCAGCGCGTCGAGCTGGGCGAGGGACGCGTTCAGGTCCAGCGGGTCGTCGATGTCCAGGCGGCTGAGCTGCTGCAGCGTGTCGCTCATGAACAGGCGCAGGGCCTTGTGGATGTGGGCGTAGAGGTCCAGTCGCGGCAGGGTGGGGGTCATGTCAGGTTGTGTGAAGTCGGGAGCCGCCAGTGTTGCGGCGGGCCGGGGCGGCGGCATCGCTCCGATGGGCCATCGGGCCGGGCCGGCGGCATGGCTCTTCGCCGCGCGGGGCGCTGGCCCATCCGGCGGATGCCAGCGCGGCGGGCCCTCGGCACAGTGCCGCCACCCCTGAAGCCATGTCCGGCCGGGGCCTCCTTCAACGTACAGCCGAGTACCCACCATGCCCGCTCGTTCACCCAACCGCCTTCCCGCTCGTGCCCTGCTGCTGAGCATCATGATGACCGCCGCCCTGGCCGCCTGTGGCGGCGGGGGCAGCGCCGCCGGCACGTCGGCCGACCCCGGTCC
>SEEY01001015.1 GCA_004211235.1 Rubrivivax sp. | reverse complement strand
CTTCGGGGGCGTCCTTCCCGGGCAGCGGGCCGCCGTTGGCGACCTGCTCGCAGGCGTACGCCAGCGCATGCGGCGTGCGGGCCGATTTGCCGGAACGCTGCAGGTCGTCGACCCAGGCGCTTAGCTCGCCATGTGCACGATCTATCAGCTCGCACAGGTCGTCGGAAGCAGGCATGTTGCTGGCGAGCGCGAGGTTCAGGGTCTTTTCCACGCCCCAGGCAGCTTCGCCAAAGGCGCTCAGGCCCACCATGCGGCCGCTGCCCTTGAGCGTATGGAAGGCGCGCCGCAATGTCGTCAGGTAGTCCTGCTCCGAGGGCGCCATTCGCAGCGAGGGCAAGGTATCGCTGACGGTTTCCAGCACTTCCACGGCTTCGCCGAGGAAGATGTCGAGGAGCTCGGCGTCGACCGCCTCGTCGTCCATGGCCAGCACGAGGTCGGAAGGCTGTACCGGCGACGGCGCAGCGGGCGTGTATTCGACGGCGTCGGGCAGGTCGGCATTTGCCAGTGCGCGTTCGTTCTCGTAGTCGGCTGGCGGCGCGACGGCGACAGGTGCAACCGGCGCCGCATTGTCCGGAATGGAGCCGGCAATGGCGGTGCTTGCCGGGAGAGCGGACACTGGACCATCGTTGGAAGAAGTACTGGGCTCCGTCACCGCATCGGCCGGCACGGTGGGCACGGACGACATGACCGGCACGTCCACTTCCCTGGCCTGTCCCCGGCGCGCCACCGTACTGGTAAAGAGACTGCTTTCCTTGTCGAAGTGGAAACGCGTTTTGGCGGCTTCGCTGTCGGCCTGCATGCTCTCCAGGAAAAAGCTGAGGGCGCCGAGGTTGCGGGCAACATGCTGGAACTCGGGGCGGCCTGGCTCGCCCTCGAAATCGGGCGACGTGAACAGCGCTACTTCCGCACGCACATTGCGCACCGCCAGCATCGCCTGGTGCTGGTCGAGCACCGCGAGCGCGCCTTCGATCTGGTTCAGGACGCCGTCGACCGGCGCCAGCACCGTGCGCTTCGCGGCATTGCTGAAGAATTCGTCCAGCATCTTTTCGACCTGCGCAAGGTTGCTGCGCATTTCGGCTGCAAGCACCGCGACGGTCTCGCGCTGGCTGGCGTCTTCCGCGGCGCTGCCCGCCCATTGCAATGGCGTGGACGGCACATCGCCGCCGGCAACTGCGCGGAGCCTGGGTTCGAGCGACGGCGAACCCAGGCTCGCCGTCGCCGTGGCCAGCTGGCCGATGTCGCGCTGCACGTCGGCCGCAGCCCGCATTTCACCGGCGGCGAGCCGCTCCCAGCCTGCCTTGGCCGACTGCAGACGCTCCAGCGCGAGCGCGGTCATTGCCCGGTCGACGCGTCCGTAAAGCCCGGCCTGCAAGCTGGCTTCGTCAATGGGGGCCAGGCTGTAGACCTGGCGTATCTGCTGCAGCCGCGGCGACGGCTGCGGCGCGGCCGCGATGAAGTACAGCGCGTCCCGCATCAGCCGCTCGCTGAGCTCCGAAGGCGGTTCGTCGAGCTTGCGCATCTGTATGTTGATGCGGCCGAACAGCTGTTTCACATGGACTGCCGAGGCAATCTCGCCGCTGGCGACCCCGGCGGCGAATGCGTGCAGTACCCACCAGTAAGGCCGTCCGTATTGCCCTGGCGCGCGCCGCACGAAATCGGCCAGCACGTCTGCGAGGCCGGCGGCGCCGGCTTTTTCTGCTTGCGGGTCGGTGCTTTTCAATAAGGGCAGCAGGGCTTTTTCGAAACGCTGCCGCAGTTGCGCCGCCTCGGCGGCGCTGGCCTGGACGACCGGCGCTGCCAGCCGCGGCTGTATCGACAGGTCGGGAAAATAGAGGTCCGTCGGGTGGATGCGGCCGATGCCGCGCGCCTGTTGCAGATCGCGGTAGTACGGATACAGTTTCAGCGCCTGCGGCGCGGTGCCGGCCAGCAGCTCGTCGAAGTACTCGGTCAGGGCGCCGCATGCTGCGGCAATGGCGTCGACGCCTTCCGGCGCCAGCGCCAGCGAACCATCGGCAGCGCGTGCC
>SEEY01000235.1 GCA_004211235.1 Rubrivivax sp. | reverse complement strand
CACGGGCTCGCACCAGCTCGGTCTCGGCGCGGGCGCCTCGTCAGCGTCGTGCAGATGCTGGTGGACGTGACCGAACGCCACCGCGCCGAGACCGAGCTGGTGCGAGCCCGTGTCGCCGCGGAAGCCGCCAGCCAGGCCAAGAGCGATTTCCTGGCCAACATGAGCCACGAGATCCGCACGCCGATGAGTGGCGCCCTGGGCATGCTCAACCTGCTGCTGCGCACCCAGCTGACACCGCGCCAGCACGACTACGCCAGCAAGGCGCGGCTCGCGGCGCAGGCGCTGCTGGCTGTCATCAACGACGTGCTCGACTTCTCCAAGGTCGAGGCCGGCAAGATGGAGCTGGACCCGCACCGCTTCCTGCTGAGCGACTTCCTGCGCGAGCTGGCGGCCATCCTGTCGGCCAACGTCGGCCACAAGGATGTCGAAGTGCTGTTCCGCATCGATGCGCGCCTGCCGGCCGGCGTCGTCGGTGACGCCAACCGGTTGCGCCAGGTGCTGCTCAACCTGACGGGCAATGCGCTGAAGTTCACCGAGCACGGCGAGGTCGTGCTGGCCATCACGCGCGTGGACAGCGGCGCGGGCGCGCCTCGCGTTCGCTTCGAGGTCATCGACACCGGCATCGGCATCCCGGCGGACAAGCTGGAACACATCTTCGGCGGCTTCAGCCAGGCCGAGCAGAGCACCTCGCGCCGCTACGGCGGCACGGGCCTCGGCCTGGCGATCAGCCGTCGCCTGGTCGCGCTGATGGGCGGCGAGCTGCGCGTGGACAGCCGGGTCGGGGAGGGCAGCCGCTTCCATTTCGAGCTGACGCTCGCCGAAGCGCCGGCCGGCACGGAAGACATCGAGTCCGGGCGACGGGGCCTCAAGGTGCTTATCGTCGACGACAACCCGATGGCACGCGAGGTGCTGCAGGGCATGGGCGAGAGCCTGGGCTGGGACTGCGACCTGGCTGCCAGCGGCGAACAGGCGCTGGCCCTGGTGCACCTGGCCGCCGAACGTGGTGAACCGCATTACGACCTCATCCTGATGGACTGGCGCATGCCGGGCCTGGACGGCTGGGAAACGTCGCGCCGCATCCGCGACAGCCACGAATCCGATGCGCCCGTCATCATCATGGTCACGGCCCATGGCCGCGACCTGCTGGCCGAACGCAGCGAGCAGGAGATCGACAGCCTCGGTGCCTACCTCGTCAAGCCGGTGACGGCCTCGATGCTGCAGGACGCCGTGGCCGAGGCGACGCACGGCGCACCTCGTCATCGTCGCGCAGAGCGCGGCACGCAACGGCTGGCGGGCCTGCGCCTGCTGGTGGTGGAGGACAACGGCTTCAACCAGCAGGTGGCCCAGGAGCTGCTGCAGGACGAGGGCGCCAGCGTGACGCTGGCCGGCGGCGGGGTGGAAGGCGCCCATCTGGCGCGGGTCGCCGAGCCGGCCTTCGACGCCGTGCTGATGGACCTGCAGATGCCGGACATCGACGGTTTCGAGGCGACCCAGCGCATCCTCGCGCAGCGCCCGGGCAGCGTGGTCATCGCGATGACCGCCAATGCCATGGACGCGGACCGCCAGGCCTGCCTCGCCGCCGGCATGCGCGACCACGTCGCCAAGCCGGTGGACCTGGAGCAGCTTGTCGCCTGCCTGCTGCGCCATGTCCGCCCGACCGCCGCAACCGATGTGGCCGAGGCGACGCGCCAGGCGGCGCCGGAATTGCTGGACCGCGCTGCGGCACTGCGCCGTCTGGGTGGGCGGGAGGCGCTCTACGACCGTCTCGTTGCTTCGTTCACGCAGGACGTTCCGGCGGAGATGGACGCCCTGCGTCGCCATGTACGGCTGGCCGCGGCGCCGGACGTCGTGCGCGTGCTGCACACGCTGCGCGGCCTGGCCGGCTCGGTCGGCGCGAATGCGCTGGCCGCCCTGGCGGGCGACCAGGAGCAGGCCGTGCGCAGCCAGGCCGACGTGCATGCCGCCGACATCGACGCGCTGCAGCGGCTGCTCGACGAGAGCCTCGCGGCGCTGCGGGCTGGCGAGCTGCCAGCAACGGCACCGCTGCCGGCGGCAGCGGCCGACCCGCTGGCGGCGCTGCGGCAGCTGCGGCAGCTGCTGCAGGAGCGGAACATGCGCTCCGTGGCGCTGTGCGAGCAGTTGGCCGGGCAGGCGGACAGCCTCGGTCCGGTTTTTTCGGCCCTGTCCGCTGCCGTCACGCGGCTGGACTTTCCGCGGGCGCTGAAGGCCTGCGAGCAGTTGCTGGCCGACCTCAATCCGCGCTGAACCGCGGCCGGCGCCGATGCGTCGGGACGATCCACGCCCGGAAGGCGGCGCCGGAGCGCTCCCGGTTGGGGCACGCGCGCCCGCGGCCATCGTCTTGCTCCTATAATGAGAATCATTCTCATCAAAGCCGCCTCCCATGTCCGAGCCGCTGCCCTCGAGCCTTGCTGCTGCCCCCGCCGGGCTGGCGCTGACCGTCCAGCAGGTCAGTGCGCCCGGGCATTCGCCGGAGTGGGCGTCCTGGCTGGCCGACCTCGGCTTCCTGCCGGGCGAGGCAGTCAGGGTGCTGCGCCGCGGCGCAGCGCAGACGGGCAACCTGGTGGTGCGTGTCGGCCAGTCGACCTTCGCGCTGCGCCATGCCGAGGCCGACTGCATCGCCGTGACGCCGCGTCATGGTTGAGTCGGTCGTCCACTTCCATCCGGGCGGCAAACTCATCGCCCTGGTGGGCAACCCGAACTGCGGCAAGACCGCGCTCTTCAACGGCCTGACAGGGAGCCACCAGAAGGTGGCCAACTACGCGGGCGTCACGGTCGAGCGCAAGGAAGGCCGCGTCATTTCAGCCGCCGGCAAGGCGCTGCGCCTGCTCGACCTGCCGGGCACCTACAGCCTGCATCCACGTTCGCCGGACGAGCGCGTCACCTGCGACGTGCTGGCCGGCCGCGCCAAGGGCGAGAAGCGGCCCGACCTCGTCGTCATGGTGCTGGACGCCACCAACCTGCGCCGCAATCTGCGCCTGCTGCTGGCCGTGCGCCGGCTCGGCCTGCCGGTCGTCGTCGCGCTGAACATGGCCGATCTGGCGGCGCGCCGCGGCATCAAGATCGACGCCGCTGCGTTGAGCGCCCAGCTCGGGCTGCCGGTCGTGCGCACCGTCGCCATCCACAGGGAAGGGCTGGACGATCTGCGCGCGCTGCTCGACAGGCCCGCGGTCTGGGAAGGCGCGGCCCTGGCACCGGCCGGCGAGCAGCAGGTCGACGACCACGTCACCGTCAAGGCATGGCTGCGTGCGCTGGACCTCGACCAGGACCTGCCCACGCTGCCCAGCGACCACGTCGACCGCGTGCTGCTGCATCCGGTGGCCGGCTCCGTCATCCTGGCGGTGCTGCTGTTCCTGCTCTTCCAGGCGGTGTTTTCCTGGGCCGAGCCGCCCAAGGATCTCATCGAGGCCGGCATGGCCTGGCTGGGCGAGCAGGCCGGCAAGACCCTGCCCGACGGCTGGCTGCGCAGCCTGGTCGTCGACGGCGTCATCGCCGGCGCCGGCGGCGTGCTGGCCTTCCTGCCGCAGATCCTGATCCTGTTCTTCTTCATCCTGCTGCTCGAGGAGTCGGGCTATCTGCCGCGCGCCGCATTGCTGCTGGACCGGCTGATGGGCAGCGTCGGCTTGTCGGGGCGCAGCTTCATCCCGCTGCTGTCGAGCTTCGCCTGTGCCATCCCCGGCATCATGGCCACTCGCTCCATCGCCAATTCGCGCGACCGTCTCGTGACGATCATGATCGCGCCGCTGATGACCTGCTCGGCACGGCTGCCGGTCTACGCGCTGCTGATCGGCGCCTTCATCCCCAACCGCGAGGTCTGGGGCATGGAGCTGCAGGGACTGGTGCTGTTCGGCCTCTACGTGGCGGGCATCGTCGGCGCCATGGCCGTGGCCTGGGTGCTGAAGCGCTTCACCAACGCCGGCCGCCTGGTGCGCCCGCTGATGATGGAGCTGCCTAGCTACCACTGGCCGCATCCACGCTCCATCGCCATCGGGCTGTGGCAGCGGGCGGTCATCTTCGTCAAGCGCGTGGGCGGCATCATCCTGGTGCTGACGCTGGCGCTGTGGCTGCTGTCCAGCTTCCCCGGCCCGCCGGAAGGCGCCACCGGCGCGCCCATCCAGTACAGCGTCGCCGGCTATCTCGGCGCCGGTCTGGCGAAGCTGTTCGCGCCCATCGGCTTCAACTGGCAGATCAGCCTGGCCCTGGTGCCCGGCCTCGCCGCGCGGGAGGTGGCCATCAGCGCGCTGGGCACGGTCTACGCGCTCTCGGCCACGGGCGATGAAGCGGCCCAGGCGCTGTCGCCGTTGATCCAGCAGACCTGGAGCCTGGCGACCGCGCTGTCGCTGCTGGCCTGGTACGTGTTCGCGCCGCAGTGCCTGGCCACGCTGGCCGCGATGAAGCGCGAAACCGGCGGCTACAAGATGCCGCTGATCGCGGCGGGCTATCTCTTCGGCCTGGCGTACCTGGCGTCGTTCATCACCTACCGCGTGGCGCTCTACTTCGGCGGCTGAGGCGTCGGCCGGGTCGGAACCGTCGCGCTGCAGATGTCGATGTAGCCGGGGCTGTGCACGAACCAGCCGCCGCGGTACCGGCGCGCGTCCAAGAGTTGCGTCCACGTGGCTGATTCGGTCTTCAGCACCTGCAGCGCCGGCCGTTCCGCCGGCTGCACCTCGGCCAGCAGCCGCACTAGCTGGATGGGGGTGCGCTGCTCGGGCTTGTCGTAGAAGCCCATGGCCGCCGTGCCGCGAGGCAGGGCGGACAGCAGTTCCATGCCCTTGAGCACGCGGCCGACGGTCGTGATGTTCAGGTCCAGACCGCGCGGCGCCTGGCCGATGACGACATAGAGCTCGGCGCCATTGCTGGAGTCGACCGCATCGCCGCGGCCGGCGCCGACCGTGCCGTAGCAGTGCGCCAGCCAGGCCTTGCCGGCCTTCGGGTCGGCGGCGACGGGAAAGCCGCCGGCAAAGCCGGTGCGCGGCGCCCAGCCCTCAGCGTCGGGCAATCGCGCGAAGCCGGCGTCCTTGCCGACCTTGTCGATGGGTATGGAAAACTCGGCTGGCAGCTTTGCGCTCGCACCGGCGGAGAGCGGCCGTGCCTTGGCGGCATCGTCGCCGTCGGGATCGCCCCATTGCGTCACGAAGTTGTCCTGTACGCGCAGGATGGCCAGGCCGTCCCAGTAGCCGCCGCGGGCCAGCGCACGGATGTTGGCGACGTGGGCGGGTGCAAAGCGCGGCGCCAGTTCGATGAGGACCTGGCCGTTTCCTTGCGGGGTCCCCAGTTCCATCAGCAGCGTGTTCTCCGGATCCAGCCCGCGCCAGTCGCCGGCAGGCGAGGCGGCCAGGATCTCCTGGGCCGTCTTTTTTGCCGCGGCTACCTTCGGCGCGGGCTTGGAGGCGGCCAAGGCGGAGGAGAGCAGGCCGGCCGTGGCCAGCGCGAGGACGATGTGTTTCATGGTGAGCAGCTTAGCGGCGGTGAACGGGCCCGCAATCCCGTGCGGGTGCGGGCAGGATGGCTGCCAATCGACTGACGCACGGTTCGTCGTAGGCGCGGGCCGACCGCCGGACGCGGCGCCCTGGCACTGCCCACCGCGCCGGATCGGGTCTTCAATCGACGTATGTGAAAGCGACCCAGGAGCCCCGCATGAACCCCGCCCTGCTGCCGTTGTTCGGCGAACGGTCTTTGACGCTGGTGGCCGCGATCTTTCGCGACCGCGGCAGTGCGGTCCGGGCCTTCGAGGCCTTGCGGACCATCTCGACGCGCAAGCTGGGCATCTGGCTGATCAGCCCGAGCGATCCGGCGCTCGGGCGGAAGATGGAGCCCGAGTCCAATGGCATCTGGCACACGCTGGTGCGATCGCACCTCTGGCTGGGCCTGGCGGGCGGTGCGGTGGGCGTGCTGCTTGCGGCGCTCTTGCTGATGTCTGGGTGGCCGGCGGCAATGGCATCGCCGCGCGCCACGGTGGCCGTGGGCGGCCTCTTCGGGTTCTTCGCCGGCCTGCTCGCGGCAGGGTTGCTGACGCTGCGGCCTGATCGTGCCCTGGTCACGACCAAGGTCCGCGAAGCCAGCGAACAAGGCCACTGGTCGGTCGTCGCGCATCCGGTCTCGGCGCACGACGCCGACGTGGCGCAGGACATGTTCAGCGTTGGCGGCGGTCACGTGCTGCGCTCCCTTTGACGGCAGCTGATCAAGCGGATGGACGGCGGCTTCCTACAATGCCGCGATGCCCGAGAACGCTGTCCAAGATTCGCCTGTCCCGCAAGATTTGCCCTTCGTCCACCTGCGCATGCACACCGAATACTCGGTGGTGGACGGCACGCTGCGCACCGATGACGCTGCCGACGCCGCCGCGGCGGACGGCCAGGTGGCGGCGGCCATCA
>SEEY01000234.1 GCA_004211235.1 Rubrivivax sp. | reverse complement strand
GGCCAGAACAGCGCGGCCAGGCGGTCGCGCGGCAGGCCGGCCTCGCTGGCCGCCAGCACCACGATCAGCGCCCCGGGCACCGTGGCTGGCAACGGGCGCGGCGGCGCGTCGTCGGGCGACCAGGCGGGGGTCTTGAGCAGGCGCAGCATGTTCGGGCGGCAGTGTCGCCGAGGGCGGGGCCTGCCCGGCGCCGCCTTAGACTGCCGCCCCATGAGCTCCGAAGTGATCGCCTTCATCGGCGGCGGCAACATGGCCAGCGCCGTCATCGGCGGCCTGCTGCGCGCCGGCCTCAGCGCCTCGCAACTGCGTGTCGTCGAGCCCCATGCGCCGCAGCGCGACAGGCTCGCCGCCGACTTCGGCCTGCAGCCGCTGGCCGCGGGCGACGCCACGCTGGCCGACGCCGGCACCGTGGTCTGGGCCGTCAAGCCCCAGCTCTTCGCCGAGGCCGCGGCGCCGCTGAAGGCCTGGCTGGGTCGTGCGCTGCAGCTGTCGGTGATGGCCGGCATCCGCACCGATGCACTCGTCGCCGCGAGCGGCAGCGAACGCGTCGTGCGCGCCATGCCCAACACGCCGGCGCTGATCGGCCAGGGCATCGCCGGCCTGTACGCGCGGCCGGCCGTGTCGGCCGATGAACGTGCCGCGGTCGACCGCCTGCTGGCGCCGACGGGCCAGACGCTGTGGGTCGAGCGCGAGGACGACCTGGACGCGGTCACGGCGCTGTCCGGCTCGGGCCCCGCCTATTTCTTCTTCTTCGTCGAGGCCATGATGGCCGCGGCCGTCGACATGGGCCTCTCCGCCGAGCAGGGCCGCCGCCTGGCGCTGGCCACCTGCGCCGGCGCGGCAGCGCTCGGGCTCGCCTCGGATGAGTCGCCGGCGACGCTGCGCGAGCGCGTGACGAGCAAGGGCGGCACGACCTACGCGGCCGTGACGTCTTTGCAGGGTGACGCCGTCGACGCGGCCATCCGCCGCGCCGTGCTGGCCGCGCAACGCCGCGCCGCCGAGCTGGGCCGCGAGTTCGGCTGATCGCGCCCGATGGGCATCGCCACACGCGACAGCCTGCGCGACTGGCTGCGGGCGCCGGGCTCGCTGAGCCGCCGGCTGGCGAAGCTGGGCCAGCGCTTCGAGGTGCAGGTGCTGCGCCAGGGTGTGGCGCCGTTCCGCGCTCGCGAGCGCGCTGCCCTCGGCCTGCCGCCGCGCGGGCTGACGGTCGTGCGCGAGGTCATCCTGCGCGTCGACGGTGAGCCGCTGGTGTGGGCCCGCTCCGCCGTGCACCAGCGCGCCACCACCGGCCCCTGGCGCGCGCTGAAGGGGCTGGGCTCGCGGCCGCTGGCGCACCTGCTTTACGACGACTACCGCATCCATCGCAGCGAGCTGGAGCCGCGTCGGCTGGCCCGCCAGGGTCACACACGCCGCCATGCCGCCCGGCAGTGGCTGGCCGCCACCGGCGCGCCCATGCCGGCGCAGATGCAGTGGTCGCGCAACTCGGTTTTCAGCCGTGGCGGCGCGCAGCTGCGGGTGATGGAGCTGTTCGCGCCGCGCCTGGCGGCAAGGCGACCTTAGCCCTGGCGCACGCGCACGGCGAAGGCCTGCGCCGGGTTCGTCACCATCAGGGTCTGGACATCCGCTTCCCCGAAACCAGCCGCGCGCAACGCCGGAAGCAGCGAAGTGAACAGCGGGTCGTAAGGCGTGATCGTGCCTCCGCGCGGCTGGCCGGCTGTGTACCAGCCGGCATCCTGGGACACCAGCACGCGGTGCAGCAGCCCCTGCTGCCGCATCGTTTCAAGCATCTCGACGTACGAAGCGAGCTTCTCGACACGGAAGTCGTCGAAGGATATCCAGCCGCCCTGCCGCGCGACGGCAACGTGATGCTGCAGGTCGCGCTCGTGCTGCGAATGCACCCAGATCCAGGCCGATGGATGCACGCCCGCCTGCCGGAGGGCGCCGAGTTGCTGCATGGCCGAGCGACCAGCCTCGCGGTGCTGTTCTGTCCACGAGCCGATGTGGCAGGC
This sequence comes from Rubrivivax sp., assembly GCA_004211235.1. The sequence goes on along the minus strand of SEEY01000234.1, from coordinate 4,393 downwards.
AATCGTCAGCCCGGTGTCGAGATGGGTCTGCAGTGCAGCCTGCAGCAGCTTCAGCTCCAGACCTTCGAGCGGCCCTTCGTCCACGCCGATCTTGATGAGGCCGGGGCGGATCTTGGTGCCGTCTATGCCTACCGTCCATTCGCGCGTCCAGCGGGCCGCCAGCTGGCCGGCGGACTGCTCCGCCAGGTAAGGCGGCACGAAGCGCCGGTCGGCCGCCGCATAGCCGCCGGTGACGGTCAGCATGTGCAGCCCGCTGCGTTGGGACAGCCGTTGGATGAGGCGGGGATGGCGCCCGAGGTTGGTCGCCGTGCATTCGACGAGGCTGCGGCAGCCGCGGCTGGCGATCCGCTGCAGATGGGGTAGCAGCACCTGGGCGGCCTCGTCGAAGTCGACGGTCAGCGGCTTCGCGGCCTGTTCGACGTAGGGACGCAGGTCGGCGAACAGGTGCTCGTGCGACAGCGTCACGCCCAGGTCCGCCGCGGGGATCCAGCCGTTCACGGTCATCACACGCAGCGCGGCGTCGCGCTGCGCGCCCGGTGTCGGCGCGCAGCCCGCCATGGCCAGGCCGCTGCTGGCCAGAAGGATCTGCAGGGCTTGTCTTCTATGCATGGTGGCTCCTCAAGTGGGTGGCCGAATATTGGAGAGGCGAGCTGGACGATTGAATGCCTTAGAGTCCGGTCTTCTATCGCGATCGTCCGGAGTACGCCGTGGACCCCCTGTCCCAAGCGCTATCCCTGCTCAACACGGAGCACTCGTTCTTTGCCGGCGTGAAGGCTTCGGGGCCGTGGGCCGTGCGCTTCCCTCCGCCACCTGGCATCAAGTTCCACGCGGTGCTCCAGGGGGCCTGCTGGCTGGCGATCGACGGCGTGCAGGGCTGGCGCGAGGTCAGGGCGGGTGACAGCTACCTCATCACCTGCGCGCATGCCTACACCCTGGCCAGCCATCCGGGCGTGGCGCCGCTGGATGGGCCTGCCGTGTTCCAGAGCGCCAGGAACAACATGCTGGCGCTGGGAGCGGCGGACGAGTTCTTCCTGGTGGGCGGCCGCTTCGATTTCAGCGACGACCTGAGCCTGCTGCTGGGCAGCCTGCCGCCGCTGGCGATGCTGGACCGCAGCACGCCCGAGGCGGAGGTGCTTCAGTGGTCGCTCAAACGGCTTGGCCAGGAGATGTCGCAGCCAACGGCCGGCACGGCCCTCGTCGTGCAGAACCTCGCCCATCTGATGCTGGTTCAGTTTCTGCGGCTTTATCTGGCCTCGGATGCGCCTGTCGCTGCTGGCTGGCTGCGCGCACTGTCGGATGCGGCCCTTCGCCCCGCGGTTGAGGCGGTGCACGCCGGCCCGCAAAAGCGCTGGACCGTCGAAGCGCTCGCCGGTTGCGCAGGCATGTCCCGCTCCACCTTCGCGCAGCGCTTCAAGCAGGCCATGGGGATGGGCCCGCTCCAATATGTGCTGCGTTGGCGCATGCTGCTCGCCGCCCGCGACCTTCGGCGGGATGACCGCACCGTTTCCTCCATCGCCGAGCGGCTGGGCTATGACTCCGACAGTGCCTTCAGCAGCGCCTTCAAGCGTGTCATGTCCTGTTCGCCCAGCCGCTACCGCGAACAGCAGCAGTCGGCAGGCTGATCTCCTGCTGCAAGCTGTCCGTTAGCTTGCTCACCGACAGCGACTCGTTCCATGAAATCATAAATTCTCTTGTCGCGCATAAACGCCCATAAACTACCCGCTGCAGAGAGGCGTTAGAGAACCTGACGGCAATGGCGCCAGCAGGCATAACAAATGGGGCAGAGCATGAGAAACCGGGACGTGGTGATCTTTACCGGCGAGCACTTCGTCGTGCCGCAATGCGTGCAGCGCATCGACCATCTTTCTACGCATGGCTGGCAGCTCCGCTACGGCGGCACCAAGCTGTTCTCGGACCACAGCCAGGACGGCAGCGGCGCCCAGCGCGCGCTGGCGCTGGCCACCAAGGAACTGCTCAAGCGCATCTCGACGATGCCGGCGCCCTCGCGCCTGCGCCGCACGCCCAGCCGCAAGAAGCAGAGCGACCTGCCCTCGGGCATCTCCGGGCCCATCGTCCGCCAGCGCGCCGGCAGCCGCGTGCGCGACTGCAGCTTCGCGGTGACGCTGCCGCGCTTCGGTGAAACACCGCTGGCACGCAGCGTCTACATCGGCACCGAGAACACCTACACCGTCGAGCGCTACCAGGAGGCGCTGGAGCGCGCGGTCGCGCTGCGCGGCAAGGCCGAGGCCGCCTACCAGCGTGCCGCCACCAAGGAGCGTCGCGCCCAGGCGCAGACGCTGAAGGCGGCAATGGGCGGCGTGTTGGGCAAGGGCTGACGGGTCATCTCAGCGCCCCGACAGTGGCGCATGAAACCAGTTTGATCCGGCGGGCGCGCGCACGGCAGACACAATCGGCGGCCCTGGCTTCGACGCCACGTCGCCCATGCCCGCTGCCGCCTCCCTGCCAGACCGTGTCCTGAACCTGTTGCACGCGTTGCGACCTGCGCCGCAGGCCGTCAACGCGCGCGAGCGCCTGCGGGTGCTGCTGGGCGCCGGCCTGGGCATCCTGCTGGCCGGCGCGCTCAGCCGCACGACCCTCGCGCCCGGCCTGCCCTGGCTCGTCGCACCGCTGGGCGCGAGCGCCGTGCTCGTCTTCGGCCTGCCGGCCAGCCCGCTGGCCCAGCCCTGGGCGGTGGTGGGCGGCAACAGCGTGTCGGCCCTCGTCGGCATCGCCTGCATGCTCTGGCTGCCGCTGCCGCCGCTGGGCGTGGCGGCGGCTGCGGTGGCGCTGGCCATCGGCCTGATGTTCCTGCTGCGCTGCCTGCATCCGCCCGGCGGCGCGGCCAGCCTGCTGATGGTGATGACGGCCACGCACGACTGGCACTTCGCCTTCCTGCCGGTGGCCTTCAACTCACTGCTGCTCGTGCTGGCCGGCATGGTCTACAACACGCTCACCGGCCGTCGCTATCCGCATGCCCAGCACGTCACGGCGCCGCCGCCCGCGGCGGGCGCCACGGTCGCGCCGCCGCGTTTCGGCGATGCCGAACTCGACGCGGTGCTGGCCCGCTACAACCAGGTGCTCGACGTGCCGCGAGACGACCTCGCCGACCTGCTGCACGAGGCCGAGCTGCTGAGCTACCGTAACCGCCTGGGCGGCCTGCGCTGCGCCGACATCATGTCCAGCCCGGTCATCACCACCGAGTTCGGCACGCCGCTGGCCGAGGCCTGGGCGCTGCTGCAACAGCACGGCATCAAGGCGCTGCCGGTGGTGGACCGCGTGCAGCGCATCGTCGGCATCGTCACCCGCGCGGACTTCATGCGCGCCGCGGAAGGCCATCAGCGCGACGGCCTGGCCGGCCGGCTGCAGAACCTGTTGAAGCCCAGCCCGACGACGCATTCGGCCAAGCCCGAGGTGGTCGGCCAGATCATGAGCCGCCAGGTGCGCGTGGCCAGCGCCGAGCGCGCCATCGCCGAGCTGGTGCCCTTGTTCTCGGCCACCGGGCATCACCACATTCCCATCGTTGGCGAGCAAGCCCGGCTCGTCGGCATCCTCACCCAATCCGACCTTGTGAAAGCGCTCAGCCATGGCCCATGACAACGACATCTTCCGCTGGGGCGTGATCGGCCCCGGCGGCATCGCCAACCGTTTTGCCGGTGCCCTGGCCGCCGTGCCCGGTGCGCGCCTCGCCGCCGTGTTCGCGCGCGACGCCGCCAAGGGCGAGGCCTATGCCAGCCAATGGCAGCGCGAAGGCGAGGCGCCCGCGCGCGTGACGACAACGCTGCCAGACCTGCTGTCAGATCCCACCATCGATGCTGTCTACATCGCCACGCCGCACTCCAACCATGGCGAGTACATCCGCGCCGCGCTTTCAGCGGCTAAGGCCGTGCTGTGCGAGAAGCCGCTGGTGACGACGCAGGCCGAGGGCCGGGCCCTCGTCGAGCTGGCGCGCACCCAGGGCGTCTTCCTGATGGAGGCGCTGTGGACGCGCTTCCTGCCCGCCTATGACCTCGCCGGCCGCTGGCTGCGCGACGGCGCCATCGGCGAGCTGCGTGCGATGCAGTCCAGCTTCTGCTTCGCGGCCAACTACGACCCGCTGCACCGCCAGTGGAACCCGGCGCTGGCGGGCGGCTCGTTGTGGGACATCGGCATCTACAACCTGGCCGTGACGCGCTGGGTGCTGCAGCAGATGAACGGCGGCGTCTGCCCCGAGCCCGTCGCGATGGACGTGCAGGCCAAGATGGCGCCGACCGGCGTGGACGCGGCCGTCAACGTGACGCTGCACTTTCCCGGCGGCGTCACCTCGCAGTTCCGCTGCGGCTTCGATGCCGCCTCGGTGAACGCCTTCGAGGCCATCGGGTCGAAAGCCGGCCTGCGCTTCCCGCTCGACTTCTGG
>SEEY01000233.1 GCA_004211235.1 Rubrivivax sp. | reverse complement strand
GTGCGGCGCCTGCCCGCGCTGGCCGACCCACGCTGGCAGGCTCTGGCAGCGAGCGTGTGTGCGGACATGGCCGTGCGGCGTCCGTCGCTGCGCCACGCCCGCCCGGGCTGGGCCAGCCCGCTGCTGGCGCCCGGCCGCGTGCTCTGCCTGCCGGCCTGGTGCCTGGACCTGCCCGATGACGAGGCGCGCGCCGTGCTCGGCCATGAGCTGGCCCAGCCCGGGCGGGCGTGGCGCAGCGACGGACGCCGCACGGCCATGTCCGCACACACGCTCGCTGCCAGAGCCTGCCAGCGTGGGTCGGCCAGCGCGGGCAGGCGCCGCACGACGCGGCGCAGCCAGGCCCATTGCAGTGTCAGCGCGGCCAGCATCAGCACGGCGCCGAGCAGCCAGACCGCGACGAAGCCCACCGCCACGTCGGTCGCCGTGGGCGCCAGGCTCGCCGTGATCGGCAAGGCGCCGAGCTGGGCACCAGGGCGCGCGCCGGCCGGCGACAGCGCCGCCACGCTGGCGGGCGGGAGCGCATCGACTGTGACGACTGCCGGCTCTGGCCGCGAGGCGAGGAACGGAGCGGACCGCGCGGGTGATGCGGACGGCACCGCAGGCACGGCGGGCACGGCAGAAAGCAGCGGCAGGCTGGCACTCAACAGGCCGCCGAGCAGGGCCAGGCGCCACAGCGTCTCCTGTGTACCGTTGGCCAGCTTCGCCAGCCAGCCGGCGCGCTCGGCCGCCCACAGGGCCCCGATCAGCAGGCTGCTGTGCAGCAGATAGCTGCACAGCCAGGTCAGCAGTGCATCAGTCATGGCCTGCCTCCCGCTTGCGCTGTTTCAGGAGCGTCTGCAGCTCGGCGATCTCTTTGGCATCGACGCCCCGCGCCTCCAGCAGATGGCTGACCAGCGCGCTGGCGCGGCCGGCGAACAGGCTGTCGACGAGGCTGCCCACCATGGAGCGCTGCACGTCCGCCTGGCTGACGAGCGGCGCATACAGCAGCGCCCGGCCGTCACGGCGGCTGCTCAGCAGGCCGCGCTTCTCCAGCCGCGTGAGCAGCGTCGCCACCGTCGTGTAGGCCAGGTCGCGTTCGCCGCGCAGCGCCTCGGCCACGTCGGCCGTGCTGGCCTCGCCGCGTGCCCAAAGCACCCGCATCAGGCTGAGCTGCAGCTCGCTCAGCGACACGTCGCCACTGCCGATGTCGTCGTCCATTGCCACTCTTCTACAGTTGTCGTACTACAAATGTAGTTGGATCAGGCGATGCGGCGCAAGTGGCTTTCGGCACGTGCGCCGAAGCGTCGTTGTTCAGCACCAGGCATCCTCGCCAGGACACCGGCGGCAGGACGGCGCGGGGGCGTGGGGGCGCGGGCAGGCAGACAAAAAAAAGCGCCCGCGTGTGCAGGGCGCTTTCCTCGCTGCGGCTGCGCAACCCCATGCGGGGCTGCACAAAACACCGCCGTTCGAGCTTGCAACTACGGCGTGATGACTACCGCATCGGAATCACGGCCGCTCTTCGGCGATGCGTAAAGCAGCAGCAGCCCCTTCTGCGACGGTGACGCCGTGGCCGCCGCGGGATTGGCGGACACCGGCAGCCCACCATTGAAGCCGACCGGGATGCTGAGCGAGTTGCCCAGCGTGCTGCTGAACCGCGGCGTCGCCAGCGTGTGCTTCATCGGCCCGATGGCGTCGGTCAGGCTCCCGGTGAAGTAGTTGTCGTACGCGAACACGGAAAAGGTGAACTGCTGCGTGGGACTCGCAATGCCGATGGCCGAGGCCGGCACCGTGTGAATCATGTTCGCTGACAGCAGATCGGCTCCGGCGTAGTAATACGCCGTTGCAGTGCCTGAATTCAGGTTCGCGACGTACGTCAGGGTCTGGCCGGTCGCCCCGAAACCACCGTTCTCGGCGTTGTAGATGACGTAGTCGAATACGCCGTCGTTGTCGGCATCGATGTAGACGTCGAACTCTGCCGGGTAGGCCGAATGCGCCCGCTCACCGAACGCCGCAATGCCGAACTGAATGACGGAGCCGTCCGGAACGGCCGACCGCACACCGACTGCCTTCAAGTCGATCAGGGCCTGGCCACCGCCATAGGCCGGCATCACGGTCGAACTCTGCGGGCTGGTGCCTGTCAGCGCGAACACTTCCGTCAGGCCGCCCAGGGCGCCACCGAGGTTGCTGATGGGCACGCCGCCGCTGGACGCGCCGCCGAGCGACACCGCGGTGCTGGCGACGACGTTCGCGCTCTTGCGCGGCAGCACATGCCAGGGCACGGTCGCGCCGTCGACGCCATCCGCCACGCTGACGTAGCCATCGAATTCGACCGCCTGCAACAACGACCCGTCGCCCTGGTTGGCGGCAAGGTCGAGGTTCCAGGTCGGAAGCTTCGAGGCATCGATCGTCATCGTCAGCGCAAAGGCCGCCGAGCCATTGGCCGGCACCGAGATCGTTGCGGGAGCGTTGAAGGTCACGGCACCGCTGGCCGCGTCGTCGGCATAGCGGAAGCCGGTGCTGATCGTGTAGGTGCGCGGCGAGGGGCCGTAGTTGCGCACGGCGACCTTCTTGCTGAACGTCGACGGGCCGGTCACCCGCGGCGAGCCGAAGGACAGGCTCACGTTGTAGGGGTTGGTGGCGTCCCAAAGGCCGGTCGTCGCAGCCGCTGCCTTGGCGACACGCACTTCACCGGCACCGATGCGCGAGATCGGCGCCAGCGCGCCCGGCGCCAGCAGCGGGTTGGTGTAGATCGTCGTGTTCGCCGAGTTCATCAGACGGCTCTTGATTTCCGGCGGGGTGGCTGCGGGGAACTTCTGCAGCAGCAGCGCCGCCGAACCAGCGATCATCGGCGTGGCGCCCGACGTGCCGCCAAAGGAGGCCTCACCCGTGGCGGTGCCGTTCGCTGCGGAGATGGAGGCGCCCGGTGCGCCGATCTCCGGCTTGATCGTGCTGAAGTTGTAGCCCGGGCCCCGCGCCGAGGTGGACTCCATGCTGCCGGCCAGGCTGATGGCGTTGGCCAGGTTGACCGAGACCGAGGCCGTGTTCGAGGGCACCGTCTTCAGCTTGTTGCCGACCGCCTGGGAAATGATCAGGGTCTGCACCAGCGGATCGCCGCCACCGAAGCTGAACGATGGCGGATCGCCAGGCGCGTTGTTGGCGATCAGCACGCCGACCGCCCCCTTGGCAGCAGCGTTGGCCACCTTGATGCTGACGGAGCAGCTGCCGCGGGTGATCAGGGCGACCGTGCCGGTGAAGTCGATGGTGTCAGCCGCAGTGCAAGCCTCGGCGGTCGCCGTTGTCGAACCACGGCGGACGATGCCGCTGAAGCCGGTGGTGATCGGTGCCCACGACACCGTGTTGGTACTGGTGTAAGTGCCAGCAATCGACGCCGGAGCCGTCACGAGCAGGGGCAGGGCGGACGCGGTCGGCATGGAGGTCTGCGCCACGCTGATCGCCTCCGCCGCATTCGACGGCGAGCTGACGATGAAGGGCTTGTCACCCGCATTGCCAGCCGCCACGGCGACAACCGTGCCGAAGCGAACGAGGTTGGACACCGCCTCGGTCGACGGGTTCTCACGCTGCCCGTAGTTGGCACCGAGAGACAGGTTCACGACGTCCGCTGCGTCGGCGAAGCTGAGATCGCCGCGCGGGTCCATGGCCCAGTCGAGGCCTTGCAGGATGGCCGTGCCGCTGCAGTTGGTGGACACGCTGCTGCAGACCTTGACGGCATACAGCTTGGCGCCCGGCGCGACGCCCTTGTGCAGGCCGTCCAGGCTGGCGCCAGCGGCGATGTCGGCGACGTGCGTGCCGTGGCCGGAGCCGGTGCCGGCATCGATGGGATTGGTGTCCGGGGCCAGCGGGCCGTTCGGCCAGCTTTCGCCGACGAAGTCATAGCCGCCGATCACCTTGGCGGACGGATAGAGACTGCCGGGCGCCGTGGTGGCAGCCGCCGCGGCAGCCGTCGCGAACGCAGCCGCCGTGCCCGGGCCGCCCAGGTTGCGGTGGGTGTAGTCGATGCCGGAGTCCAGCACGGCGATCTTCACGCCTTCACCGGTCAGGCCCAGGTCCTGCAGCGCCTTGGCGCCGATGTAGGGCACCGTGGTGGTCAACGAGACCTGGTGGTTGACGATGGGCCGCAGCGCGGTGACGCCGGGAAGCTGTGCGATCTGCGCGAGCTTGGAGGCGTCGGCCGAAATGATCAGTGCGTTGTAGGCCTTGCCCACGCGCGCCAGCTCCGTGCCGCCCAGCGCGCCGACCTGGCTCATCAGGGTGTCCTGCTTGCTCTTGAGCATGGCCATGTAGGCCTGCCGCTGGGCCAGCGTCATGCTGCTGCCGGCGCGCTTGGCGTTGGCACCCACCACCAGCGCCAGCGGCGGATCGGTCAGGCGCACCGCGACCTGGACCTGGCCGCTCAGCAGGCGCAGATTCGACGGGGCGTCGCGCACGACCGGACTCGCCAGGCGCAGTGAGGACACATTCGTCGGGACGGCGGTCTGGGCGACGCCAGAGGCCATGGCGACCAGGCAGGAAGCTGCGACGGCGCAGCGCGTCAGGACGGGCTTAAGCATGATGGGTCACCTCCAGTGAGAGCACCGCAGCGGAGCTGTGCGCCCCTTGCTGCATCGACGTTCGACGGGCGCGCCGCCGCGCGGCCCACGCACCGAGCACTGCAGTCAACGCGAGGGCCGTGGAAGCCGGCTCGGGCACCTGGGCCGGGCGCTCGCCGGTGGTGACGCCGGTCAGCTCGATGCGGTAACCCACCGGCACTTCGGACGCCGCGCTGAAGCCCTCGACCCAGCTGGCCAGCGAGCCGGCGCCCGGGTTGGGGCCGAGGACGTCGGTGAAGCCACCCGCCTGGAAGACCGGGTTGTCAAAGACATCGTTGGCGATGAAGCCGCCGAAGGCGACGGCGAGGTAGTACAGATTCGCGCTTGCCGGGCCATTCGCGTGTCCTGCGGGCAGCAGCGAGCTGGAATCGATGCTGGCGACATCGTCGTCATTGGCGTAGACGCCAAAGCCATTGCTGTCGAACAGGAAGAGCTCGGTATCGAAATCGCTGCCGACGGTCCGTGCCGAAAAGGTCGTCACGTCATCGATGCGGATCTGGAACAGGTCGACCTGGTAGCGCGGCGAGCCGTTGAGGGGCACGGACGAGAACAGGTTGCCGGTGATGGCGTCCAGGGTGTCGTACTGGCCGTTGGAGATGATCTGGGCCGTGCCGAGCAGTTCCCCGGCACCGGCCCCGCCCGATTCACTCCAGACGATGCCGGCCGACGACGTGGCCGGTACGGTGAATGCCGCAGCCGCCAGCAGGGCAGCGAAAATTGTCTTCTTCATCGATGGGCTCCGTCGAGGCGCTCTGTGCATGAGGTGAGGCGCCGGGATTGCTAAGGGGCTGAGCGTCTGGCGGGTTCGCCGCGCGACGTCTTTCAGGGCAGCACAAGCGTCGCGGCGAATAGCCACATGACGCATGACCTCGGCCCGACCATAGTGGCAGTGCGCGGGTTCAGCCCGGCACGTGCGACCTTCATTCGCGGGGGTGACCTGCGGCGCGTCCCGAGCTGTCGGATGGGCTCCGCAGACCCCGTTGCCTCAGTGACGGAGACCCCCTTTGCGCCGGCGCCTGGCGGCTCGCAGACGGAGGCCGGGCAGGGAATATCCCAGGGTGCCTTGCAACATGGCACGCGCGCCCGTCGCCGCGGTTCAATACAGGGCCCGCAACTGTCGAGCCGCCGCCATGCCGCACCGCCTCACCGCCAGCGCCCTCGTCCTGTTGCTCTGCGCTGCCTCCGCCCAGGCGCAGGAGCCGGCCGCCTTCGATGCCGCCAAGGCCCAGGCCTGGGGCGCCAATGCGCAGGGCCTGCGCGCCTACACCCTCGTCCTGCTGAAGACCGGCCCCACGCCGATGGCCGCGGGCCCGGCTCGGGACGAGATGTTCAAGGGCCACTTCGCCAACATGGCGCGGCTGGCCAAGGAAGGGATGCTTGTCTATGCCGGCCCGCTGGACGGCAAGGACGGCCTGCGCGGCCTGTTCATCTTCGCGACCAACGACCTGGAGGCGGCGCGCAACGCGGTCGACACCGACCCGTCATCGCCAGCGGCGAGATGGTGGCCGAACTGCACCGCCACTTCGGCTCCGCCGCGCTGCTCGCGGTGAACGAGTGGCATCCGAAGCTGATCAAGCCCACGCCTTGAGCCGGGCCTGCCACCCCGCTCCGTTACGCTCGCGGCCCTCGGGGGAGGAAAAACAATGCGACGGATGGTTGCGGCACTGGGCTGCGTAGCGACTTGGGGGCTGGCGGCTTGCGGCGGCGGCGGTGGAAGCAGCGGCAATGTCGACATGCCAAGCGGCGCGCCCGAGTTGCGCATCTCGGCGGCTGCGGACGACACCGGCCGCGTGCCCAGCGGCGTCGTGCAGACGCGCCG
>SEEY01000232.1 GCA_004211235.1 Rubrivivax sp. | reverse complement strand
GAGAACGCGCACACGATGAACAACACCAACGACCTGCAGGTGTTCGGCCAGTTCGACAACCCCGGCCTGTTCCAGAACGACGGCACGCTGCTGAACCACGGCCAGATCACCAGCTCGGGCGAGCTCGTCAACACCAGCCGCATCGAGAACCGCGGCAGCGTCAGCATCACCGGCAGCTTCACACACCGGGGCGAGGTGCTGAACTCGGGTGGGTTCACCTTTGCAGCGGGGTCGACCACCCACGGGTTGGGCAGCTACCTGCAGACCGCCGGCACGACCCGGCTCGACGGCACGGTCACCCTGGCGCAGTTCGCCCTCGACGGCGGCTCGCTGTGCGGCACTGGCCACCTGTACGCGTCGGTCCACGTGGGCGGTTCGGCCAGCATCTGCGCCGCCGGCGGGCCCAGCGTGAACATGCTGAGGGCCGGCGCCCGTTCGCAGCAGCTCGCTGCGGCAGACGTCCCCGTCTCCCTGACCATCGACGGCGACCTCGTGCTGGACGGCGGCACGCTGAGCTTCGACATCGGCGGCCTGTCGCCCGGCAGCTTCGGCAGCCTGGTGATCGTCGGCCATGTGCTGGGCACGCGCGGCACCCTCCAGCTGAACTTCATCGACGGCTACCAGCCGGCGCTCGGCGACAGCTGGACGCTGCTGGGCTCGCAGGACGCAGCCCCCCTGAGCGGCTTCACGCTGCAGGTGGCCGGCCTGCCGTCGGGCTATGCCTTCTCGGCCAGCGACAGCGGCGGCATCGGCGTGTCCGCCGTGCCGGCGCCGGTCCCCGAGCCCGGGACGCTGCTGCTGTTGCCGGCAGGCCTGGTGATGCTGGCGCGGCGCCGCCTGCTGGCAGCGCTGTGCTGCGCGCTGCCGATGCTGGCATCGGCCACCACCGTGGTCGGCGCCGGCGCCTGGGTCGGGGCCGGCAACATCGGCGTGCCCCCCGTCAGTGGGGGCCAGGAAAACGCTGCGCATGCATCGGTGACTCTCGCGCAGTCCAACGACAGCACCGAAGCCTGGACACGCCACGCCTCGGCCTATGCCAACGCCCGCGTCGGCACCTTGGGCCTGACCTTGAATGCGGGCTACGCCCACTCGGCTGGCAAGGCCTACCCCCCAAGCGGGTACACCTCGGCCAATGCCGACGCGACCTGGAGCGAAACGCTGACGATAGGCACACCCAGCGCCACTGGCCTGGGCGCTGCGCACTGGAGCGGCGTGATCGAGCTCACGGGCACGGTGGCCACCAACGCGACGGGCGCACAGGCGGCTTTCGCAGATGTCGTGGTCTATGCCACTGGCCTGCTGCCGCCGCCCGACCTCATCAGCGGCGACTGCGACTCGGGCAGGGCCGTCGCCTGCATCAGCGCAGGCGGCCCTTCCGACAAGCGCGAAGGGCCTTGGCTTCTGCCCATCGATGTCCATTTCGTTCCCGGCAAGCCATTCGTCTTTGAGGTATCGCTCCGAGGATTGACCGGCCTGTACGTCAGCAGCTGCGACGACTGTGCGCTGGACGCCGATGTGAACTTCGGCCACACGCTGCGGTGGTTGGGCACGACGGCCGTCACCGATGACGACGGCCACGTGCTGACGGACTACACGCTGACCAGCGAGTCCGGCTTCGACTATCGCCTTGCAGCTCCGGTGCCCGAACCGGGCCGCCTGTGGCTTACCGCGCTGGGCGTGCTGGCCTTGGCGTGGCGCCACCTCCGCGGCAGCCAGGCCGCGCCGCCGCGGCGGGCGCTGGCACTGCTGCTCGCCGTGTGCGCCAGCACCGCCAGCGCCGCCCGCGATGAGGAGGCCGATCTGGCAGCGCGGCAGCCCCAAGCCGCCACCGAGCGGCCGGCGCCTGGCACCGCGGGCCGCCCGCTGAGCCTCGCCTATGCCTACGCACGCCGCGACACGCTGGTGTCCGCGGCGGCGGGCGACTCCGAGCTTGTCTTCGTCACCCAACCCCTGGCCGCCTCGGTCGCCGTGCTGGACCGCTTCACCGGCCGGCAACTGGGCGAGCTGCCGCCGCCTCCGGGCGGCTGGCTGCTGCCGTTCTCGCTGCGCGTGCCGCGCGACGGCCATGTCGTGGTGCTCGACTCCGGCGGGCTGCCCAGCCCCACCGCGCCCGCCGTGCCGCGCGTCTACGACTACAGCGTGTTCTACAACCCGCACACGCTGCGGCTGCACGCAACGCTGACACGCATCGTGCGTTTCGACGGCCTGCCCGTCGTCTTCGCCGAAGACGTGGAGGTGGCGGCCAACGGCCACTACGTCGTGTCGGAGTCCATCATTGGCGCGCTGTGGGTCATCAAGCCCGACGGCAGCATCGCGCCCGGACTCTTTCCATCGGGCGGCCAGCCGATCCCGCAGCTCGCTCCCTGCGCGTTCACGCCGGCCACCGTGGGCGGCCTGCCGTTCACGACCGCCGGCAACTTCGCACCCGGCGTCGTCGGGCTGGCTGAACGCGCCGGCCAGCTGTACTTCTCGACCACCTGCAACGGCGGCGTCTACCGCGTGCCGATGGCCTCGTTGACCGATGCCACGCGCAGCCCGGCCGCACGGGCGCTGGACATCCGGCCCGCCTCACTGCGCGCGCCGGGCACCGCGTCCGAGTCGCTGCATGGGCTGGCCTTCAGCCGCGCCCACCCGGGGGATGGCGCCCTCTATGCGGCCGACTCGCTGCAGCTGCGCATCGTGCGCATCGACACGCGGGACGGCTCGCGCCAGGTGGTGGCGAGCGACCCAACCCTGTTCAATTTCCCGTCCAAGCTGCAGTTCCTGCCGCCGGTCAACGGGCTGGCACCGTTGCTGGTGGCCTCTGACCAGGAGCACCGGCTGATGTCCATCAATGCGGCCTTGCAGGCCGATCAGCTGCAGCCGCCGTGGATCATCACCAAGGTGCTCGTCGGGCCGCCGTACGGGCCGCACCACACGGCGGTCAGGCCCACGCCTTGAGTGCCGCCGCGGCGCTCACTCCCGCTCGAACTTGAACACCGCCACGCTGGCGCGCAGGTTGGGCTTGAAGCGCACGACCTCGCCGTCCTGCAGGCCGAAGCTGTCCAGGATCTTGAGCCGGTTCTTGCGCGCCAGCACGCCGAAGTCGGCGAAGGTGCCGACGCGGATGTTGGGCGTGTCGTACCACTCGTACGGCAGCGCCCGCGTGACCGGCATGCGGCCGAACAGCACCTGCAGCCGGTTCGGCCAGTGGGCGAAATTCGGGAAGCTGACGATGCCCATCTTGCCGACGCGCGCCGTCTCCTTCAGCATGGCCTCGGCGTTGCGCAGGTTCTGCAGCGTCTCCAGTTGCAGCACGACGTCGAAGCTCTGCTCCTCGAAGATGGCCAGGCCTTCCTCCAGGTTGCGCTGGATGACGTTGACGCCGCGCTTGACGCAGGCCAGCAGGTTGGCGTCGTCCAGCTCCACGCCGTAGCCGCTGCAGCCCTTGTGCTTGATGAGGTGCTCCAGCAGCTCGCCGGTGCCGCAGCCGAGGTCGAGCACGCGCGAGCCGGGTGGCACCAGCGCCGCAATCGCAGGGTCAAACATGGCTACCCCCCTCGGCCTGCGGCCTGTCCCCCCCTGGGGGCGCAAGCCTGCTTGGGACGGCCCGGCGCAGCGCTCCTCTCATATCGCGACTCCCTTGAAGTGCAGCACCGCGGGCCGCGCCAACTCCCCGGCGATGCGCTCGAAGTAGGCGCGCAGCACGCCGTGATAACGGGGGTCGTCGAGCAGGAAGGCGTCGTGGCCGTGGGGCGCGTCGATCTCGGCATAGGACACGTCCAGCCGGTTGTCGAGCAGTGCCTTGACGATCTCGCGTGAGCGGTCGGGCGAAAAGCGCCAGTCGGTCGTGAAGCTGGCGATGAGGAACTTGGCGCGCGCGGTCGCGAAGGCGCGCGTCAGGTCGCCGCCGTGTTCGGCGGCCGGGTCGAAATAATCCAGCGCGCGGGTGATCAGCAGATAGGTGTTGGCGTCGAAGTAGTCGCTGAACTTGTCGCCCTGGTAGCGCAGATAGCTCTCGATCTGGAACTCGATCTCCTGCGTCGAGTAGCCCAGCGCGCCGTTCTTCAGCTCGCGGCCGAACTTCTCGGCCATCACGTCATCGCTCAGATAGGTGATGTGGCCGATCATCCGCGCCACGCGCAGGCCGCGCTTGGGCACCACGCCATGCTCGTAGAAGTGGCCGCCGTGGAAGTCGGGGTCGGTCACGATGGCGCGACGGGCCACTTCGTTGAAGGCGATGTTCTGCGCCGACAGGTTGGGCGCCGTCGCGATGGCGATGCAGTGGCCTAGGCGCTCGGGGTAGCGCAGCGCCCAGTCCAGCGCCTGCATACCGCCGAGGGACCCGCCCAGCACGGCCGCCAGCTTGGTGATGCCCAGCCGTTCGACGAGGCGGGCCTGCGCGTCCACCCAGTCCTGCACCGTGACGACGGGAAAGTCCGCGCCCCAGGCCTTGCCGGTCGCCGGGTTCACGTGCATCGGCCCCGTGGAGCCGAAGCAGGAGCCGAGGTTGTTGACGCCGATGACGAAGAACTTGTCGGTGTCGAGCGCCTTGCCGGGGCCGATGAGGTTGTCCCACCAGCCTTCGCTCTTCGGCTGGCCGGCATAGGTGCCGGCCACGTGGTGGCTCGCGTTCAGCGCGTGGCAGACGAGCACGGCGTTGCTGCGTTCGGCATTCAGCTGCCCGTAGGTCTCGACCGTCAGGTCGTAGGCCGGCAGGCTGGCGCCGCTGCGCAGCGGCAAGGGCTGGTCGAAATGGAAAGTCTGCGGCGATACGTCGCCAACGCCAAGGCCCGTCATGGCCCACTCCAGAAGGAAAAAAACCGGTGCCGCTTTGACGGACGCCGGTTGATGTCGGAGCCCTGTTTAGCGGCATTTGTAGAGCGCCCGCAATCCGGAACAAATCGGCGCTGAAGGCGGCAGTTTAAACCGTCACCCCGCCTGCAGCCCACGCCGTTTGCCAGCCGCTGCGCAGGCGCGCCTTGCCAATTACTGGACACTCGACCAATAATCACCGCATGCCCCGCCCCAGCCAGGATCAGGACCAGGCCCTGCTCGCCGCCGGCGCCGCGCTCTACCCCGGGCTCGGCTGCGCCGGCCTGTCGGTGCGCCGCGTGGCCGAGGCCGCTGGCGTGAACCCGGCGATGGTCCATTACCACTTCGGCAGCAAGGACGCCTTCCTGCGCGCGCTGCTGCAGCAGCACTACGAAGCGATGTTCAGCGCGCTGCAGCTGACCAGCCAGGGCGAAGCCGACGTGATGGAGCGCCTGGCCGCGGCGCTGCTCGGCGTGGCGCGCTTCGTGCGCGAGCACCGGCCGTTGATTGCGCGCGTCTGGGCCGACGCACAGGCCGGCGAGGCCGTGGCGCAGGACTTTCTGCGCGCCAACGCGCCGCGCCACCTCGGCGTGCTGATGGCGCTGCTGCAGCAGGCCGAGGCGCAGGGCCGCCTGCCACGCCAGCCGGTGTTGACGCGCTTTTCATTCCTGATGGGCGCCGTGGTGGCGCCGCTGCTGCTGGCCGGCGGCATGCAGGCCATCGACGCGGTGCCGCCGGCGCTGCGGGCGGCCGTGGACGCCGAGATGCTGTCCGACGCCGCGCTGGAGCGGCGCATCGAATGGGCCCTGCTGGGCCTGGCAAGTGGGGTCTAGACAATGAACCGACGATTGACGCCGCTGTTGCTCCCCGCCCTGCTCGCCGCCTGCGGGGACAAGCCGCCCGCGGGCTGGACGGGCTATGCCGAGGCCGAGCCGGTCTACATCGCGGCGCCGGTCGCGGGGCGACTGGCCACGCTGGCGGTGCGCTCCGGCGAGAACGTCGCGGCCGGCCAGGCGCTGTTCGAGCTGGACGCCACACCCGAGATCGCCGCCGATGCCGAGGCGCGCGCCCGCGCACAGAGCGCCCAGGCCCAGGCACAGGACGCGGACAAAGGCCGCCGCGCGCCGGAGCTGGCCGTGACGCGGGCGCAGCTCGACCAGGCGCGCGCCGCCGCCCGGCTGGCCTCCATCGACCTGACGCGCCAGCAGGACCTGCGCGCCCAGGGCTTCGTCGCGCCGGCCCGCGTGGACGACGCCGCCACGGCACTGGCCCAGGCACGCGCCCGCGTGGCCGAGCTCGAAGCCGCGCTCGACGTCGGCCGCCTGCCGGCCCGCAGCGACGCGCGCGACGCGGCCCGCGCGCTGGCCGAAGCCGCGCAAAGCAGCCGGGCACAGACGGCATGGCGCGTCGAGCAGGCGCGCCAGGCTGCGCCCATGGCGGCGCGCGTGCAGGACGTCTTCCTGCGCCCGGGCGAATGGGTCGCAGCCGGCCAGCCGGTGCTGGCCCTGCTGCCGCCCGCCAACCGCAAGGCGCGCTTCTACGTGCCGCAGTCGGCCGTCGGCGGCCTGACGCTGGACGCGCCGGTGAACCTGCACTGCGACGGCTGCGGCGCGGCC
>SEEY01001014.1 GCA_004211235.1 Rubrivivax sp. | reverse complement strand
TCTACGTGCCGAGCGCCGGCAAGGTGTCCTACCGCGGCCGCGACGTCACCGGCCAGAAGCCGTATGCCATTGCGCGGCAGGGCATCGTGCGCAGCTTCCAGAAGACCAATGTGCTCAAGTCGCTCAGCGTGTTCGAGAACATTCTGGCCGGGCATTACCTGGAGGGCAGGCAGTCGCTGCTCGCCACGTTCTTCCCCGGCGCCAGCGTGCGGCGGACCGAGGCGGCGCTGCGCGACAGCGCGGCCGACATCGTCCATACCATGGGCCTGTCCAGGCGCATGGATGCGCCGGCCTACCTGCTGTCCTGCGGCGAGCTGCGGCTGCTCGAAGTGGGCCTGGCGCTGGCGGCCAAGCCCGCCGTGCTGATGCTGGACGAACCGGCGGCTGGCCTCAACAGCCAGGAGGCCATGGCTTTCGGCGAGACGCTGAAGTCGCTGTGCGGCACGCGGGTCGAGTCCATCCTGCTGGTCGAACACAATATGGGGCTGGTGATGAAAGTGTCCGACCGCCTGGTCGTGATGAACTTCGGCCAGAAGCTGGCCGAAGGCACGCCGGCCGACATCCTCGCCAACCGCGACGTGGTGGAAGCCTATCTTGGAAAGGCGCATGCATGAGCACGATAGCCAACAGCGCAAGCCTGAAAGTCGACCGCATCAAGGTCGCGTATGGAAAGACCGTCGCCTTGCACGGCATCAGCCTGGAAGTTGGCGCCGGTGAAATCGTCGCGCTGATCGGGGCCAACGGCGCCGGCAAGAGCACGACGCTGCGCGCCATCTCCGGCCTGCTGAAGACCGGGGAAGGGCA
Source organism: Rubrivivax sp. (assembly GCA_004211235.1). The sequence continues at coordinate 530 of SEEY01001014.1, read as the reverse complement.
AGTCACATGGGGCGGCCAGTCCATCACCGGCTGGGCGGTCGACCGCATCGTCGCGGCCGGCATCGCCCATTGCCCGGAAGAACGGCATGTGTGGCCCAACATGAGCGTGCAGGAGAACCTGGCGCTGGGCGCCTACCTGTGCAAGTCCAAGGCCGACATCGAGCGCCGCACCGGCATTGCCTTCCATCGCTTCCCGCGGCTGAAGGAGCGTGCGCGCCAGCTCGCCGGCACGCTGTCCGGCGGCGAGCAGCAGATGCTGGCGATTGCCCGCGCGCTGATGTCCGAGCCGCGCCTGCTGATGCTGGACGAGCCGTCGCTGGGGCTGAGCCCGAAAATGGCGGACGAGGTGTTCGACGTCGTGCGTGAAATCAACCGGCACGGCGTGACGGTGCTGCTGGTCGAGCAGAATGTGCACAACGCGCTGTCGATCGCCAGCCGGGCCTACGTGGTGGAAACCGGCCGCATCGCCGCCAGTCGGGACGCGGCCAGCCTGCTCAACGACCCTGCGCTGCTCAACGCCTATCTCGGCG
>SEEY01001013.1 GCA_004211235.1 Rubrivivax sp. | reverse complement strand
CCCGCGACGGACGCCGCTTTGCCGTCGTCGTCTCGGTGCGGCCGCTGCAGCATCTGGACTGGCCAGGCGACCTGCTGCTGGTGCTGTTCCACGAGACGGAGGACACCTCCGACGGCGATGAGGCGGTGGCGCGCGACGCCGAGAAGGACCCGCTGCTGCATCAGATGGAAGCCGAGCTGCAGCGCAAGGACGCGCAGCTGCAGCGCGTGATCGCGCAGTACGAGACCTCGGTCGAAGACCTGAAGGCGTCCAACGAGGAACTGCAGGCCATCAACGAGGAGCTGCGCTCGGCCACCGAGGAGCTGGAGACGAGCAAGGAGGAGCTGCAGTCGACGAACGAGGAGCTCATCACCGTCAACCACGAGCTGAAGACCAAGGTGGAGGAGACGGCCGAGATCAACGACGACCTGCACAACCTGATCGCGTCGACCGAGATCGCCACGGTGTTCGTCGACCGCGAGATGCGCATCAAGCGCTTCACGCCGGCCGCCGCGCGCATCTTCAGCATCATCGCCAGCGACATCGGCCGCTCGCTGCTGGACATCACCCACAAGCTGGAATACGACCAGCTGGCCGAGGACGCGGTGGCCACGTTCAACTCGCTGCGGCTCGTCGAGCGCGAGGTCGGCAGCGTCGACGGACGCTGGTTCCTGGCCCGGCTGCTGCCCTACCGCACGGCCGAGGACCGCATCGACGGCGCGGTGCTGACCTTCGTGGACATCACCTCGCGGCGCAGCGCCGAGATCAACGTCCACATCGACCAGGAGCGCATGCAGCTCATCGCGGCCAGCATGCCGGACTTCGCCATCATGACGATGGACGAAGCGGGGCTCGTCACCAGCTGGAGCGCGGGCGCCGAGCGGCTGTTCGGCTTCACCGAGAGCGAGATGCTCGGCAAGCCCAGCGCGCTGATCTTCACGCCCGAGGACCGCGTCAACGGCGCGCCTCAGCGCGAGATGAATACCGCGCTGGAAACCGGCCGGGCGGTGGACGAGCGCTGGCACCAGCGCAAGGACGGCTCGACGATCTTCGTCAGCGGCATCATGAGCCCGATGCGCCTGGGCCGGCTCAAGGGCTTCGCCAAGATCGCCCGCGACATGACGGCCAGGCGCCAGGAGGACACCACCCGGTCCGAGGCGCTGAACAGCGCCGTGCAGGACGCGGCGATGGCCGAGCAGGCCAGCCACCAGAAGGACGAGTTCCTGGCCGTGATGTCACACGAGCTGAAGCATCCGCTGAACCTGATCCAGGTCAACACGCAGCTGCTGCTCGCCTCCGCCGAGACGAAGAACCTGCCGGTGGCCATCAAGATCGGCCGCACCATCCAGAGCTGTGTG
>SEEY01001012.1 GCA_004211235.1 Rubrivivax sp. | reverse complement strand
ACCCGGAACGTTCGGCGAGCAGGCCCCAGATCCGGAACTGCTTGGGGCGGTACGGGCGCTGCGTGCCGAGGAGCAAGAGGTTCTGCTGCTTCACGCTTGGGCTGACCTGTCCTACGAAGAGATTGCCGCGGCTACCGGCGTGGCGATCGGGACTGTTCGGTCGCGGCTCAGCCGGGCCCGAGTCCAACTTCGAGCCGCCCTGCCGGAACACCGACCGACGACGGAGCCGATCCGATGACCGACCAGCTCGATCACGACCTGGCAAGGCTTCGTGATGCCCATGCCCGGGTAGCCGGGGCATCTCCGCATGTTGTTGCTGCGGCTCGAGCGCGCCTGCTCGGAGTCAGTCCTTCATCGGTCCAATCCAGCCGGAACGCGCCCGCCGCGAGATTCGCTCTCGGTCGCCGCTCGGTCCGCCGCCCGCTGCTGTTCGCGTGCGCCGCCGGGCTCGCTGTTGCGACACTGGCAGTGTTTACGGTGCTGCCCGATCGGGCGGCTGAGCGTCTGCCTGGCGGCGCGGACCTTGGGCTGGCTGCCGCAGCTGAGCGCAGCTGCTCTACGCCGGCGACTTCGCGCAGCGCGAGCGCTGCCTGTCTCAATGCACTTGGCGCGGTCGCTGGCGACTGGCAGGTCCCGGGCCACGGCAACGTTCTCTATCAGCGCAGCTGGTGGAGCACTTCAGCTCGGCACATGGGGCCAGGCACCGAAGACGGTCACGGCCGCGACGGCGATCCGGGGTTCTACATGATCACCCGCGGCGCCGAGAAAGAGGTATGGCTTGCGCCGAACGGCAGCGGCGAGAGCCTTCAGCTCGACGAGGGCGCGCCGCAGCTTCCAAGTGCTGCCGACCGAGCAGCCTGGATCGCCGATGGCAGTCCACCGCTTGAGAGGCCCGCGCCGACTCAATCCACCGCCGGGACTAGCGGCGCCGCATGGGACGCCGAGCAGCGCGCCGCGCGGCAGCCTCCTGGAGAGCGTCGCCTGACCGGCGCGGAAATCAGCCTCGGCCAGGCACGTCTTCGATGGAAGGCGGGAGACGCGCCGCCGGACCTATTTCCAGTCGGCGAGATCCACGGGCCAAACGGGGAGCGCGCACTGCTGCGTACCGGAGACCCGGTGCGTGAGTTCTCTTCCGAACCGCGTCGCCTCAGAACGCAGGTCTTGGACTTCGCGTGGCGTCAGCGGATCGAACTCAGTGGCGACGCACGCTGCGCCAAGGACCTCCACGACTGCCTCCCGGGCGTTCGCCGCAACATCACCTCGAACTTCGCGTACATCTCACTTGCCCTATTGCAGTACCCGGCCACGACCCGGCCGCTGCGGGCCGCGGTACTGCAG
>SEEY01001011.1 GCA_004211235.1 Rubrivivax sp. | reverse complement strand
CGCTGACGCCGGGCGGTGACGGCCTGGCGTCAGCGCGGTGATCGGTTCATGGCGCAGCGCCGGCAGGTGCGGATCGTCGCCGGGGATGTACGGCGGGTTGCTGACCACGAGGTCGAAGCACTCGCCGGCCAGCGGCTCGAACCAGTTGCCGGCGCGCCAGTCGACGTCGAGCTGCAGGCGCTGGCCGTTGCTACGCGCCACGCTCAGGGCATCCGGGCTGACGTCGACTGCGGTCACCTGCGCGTGCGTGCAGGCCGCCTTGATGGCCAGGGCAATGGCGCCGCTGCCGGTGCCGAGGTCGACCACGCTCGGTTGGCCAGGCAGCGCTGCGAGCGTTTCGAGCGCCCAGTCGACGAGGGTTTCCGTGTCCGGGCGTGGGATGAGCGTGGCTGGGGTCACCTGCAGCATCAGGCCATGGAAGGGCTGCCAGCCGGTCAGGTGAGCCAGCGGTTCACCGTCGGCGAGGCGGCGCAGCGCCGGTTCAGCGGTGTCAACCGCTGCATCCCCATGTGTGACGAGCCAGGCGCGATCACGGCCGGTCAGGTGACCGAGCAGAGCCTGGGCGTCGGCGCGTTCGACGCCCAGCTGGCGGGCAAACGCCAAGGCGTCGTCGACGGTCATGTCCGCCCTTCCTCGAGTTGCGCCAGCTGATCTGCCGCCTGTGCGGCCAGCAGCCCCTGAATGACATCGTCGAGGTCACCGTCCAGGATCTGGCCGAGCTTGTAGAGCGTCAGGTTGATGCGGTGGTCGGTGAGGCGGCCCTGCGGAAAGTTGTAAGTGCGGATGCGGTCGCTGCGGTCGCCGGTGCCGACGAGGCCCTTGCGGTGGGCGGCCTCCTTGGCTTCGCGCTCGCTGCGTTCCTTGTCCTGGATGCGTGCCTGCAGCACCTGCAGCGCCTTGGCCTTGTTGCTGTGCTGGCTGCGGCCGTCCTGGCATTCCGCCACGATGCCGGTCGGCAGGTGGACGACGCGCACCGCGGAGTCGGTCTTGTTGATGTGCTGGCCGCCGGCGCCACTGGCGCGGAAGGTGTCGATGCGCAGGTCGGCCGGGTTCAGCGTGATGGCCTCCGTCTCGTCGGGCTCGGGCATGACGGCGATCGTGCAGGCGCTGGTATGAATGCGACCCTGGGCTTCGGTCGCCGGCACGCGCTGCACGCGGTGGCCGCCGCTCTCGAACTTCAGGCGGCCGTAGACGCCACCGTTCGCGCCATGGCCCTCGACGCGCACGACCAGCTCCTTGTAGCCGCCCAGGTCCGACACGTTCTCGGACAGGATCTCGGTGCGCCAGCCCTGCCGCTCCGCGAAGCGCAGGTACATGCGCGCCAGGTCGCCGGCGAAC
>SEEY01000231.1 GCA_004211235.1 Rubrivivax sp. | reverse complement strand
GCCTCGGCGTTCGAGCATCGCAGGGAACCCCTCGCAGAGGGGCGACGGAGCAGGGGCGACTTTTTGCCTTCTTTTTGGTCGCTCAAAAAGAAGGTCGCCCGCCGGGGCGACGTCCCGGCATGGGCCTCACGCGTCATGCCGAACTCTCTGAAGCACCCGCCTCTTACGGAGGCGCTGTGATTAAGCACCCGCCGTAAAAGGCACCTCCGATTGCTATCCTCGATCACCTCACATCAAGCGAGCACCCCATGAAGCGATTCCTCCTCACCGCCGCCTGCCTGGCCGCCAGCTCGATCACGCTGGCCGCCGAGATCACCGTCCCGGTCACCACCGCCGAGAAGCAGGGCGCCGGCCAGGCTCTGGGCACCGTGAGGATCGTCGAGACCGCCTATGGCCTGGCCTTCTACCCGGACCTGAAAGGCCTGCCCGCCGGCCTGCACGGCTTCCACGTGCACGAGAAGCCGTCCTGCGCGCCTGCCGAGGCCAACGGCGCCACCGTGCCGGCCGGCGGCGCCGGCCCACACCTCGACCCCGCCGGCAGCAAGAAGCACGGCGAGCCCTGGGGCGACGGCCACCTGGGCGACCTGCCGCCGCTGTACGTCGGTGCCGACGGCGCCGCCACCTCCCCCGTGCTCGGCCCGCGCCTGAAGCTGGCCGACGTGAAGAACCGCGCGCTGATGATCCACGCCGGCGGAGACAACCACGCCGACCATCCCGCGCCGCTGGGCGGTGGCGGGGCGCGCGTGGCCTGCGGGGTCATCGGCGGCTGAGCGCGCCGCGGAGGATTCCTTCCGCGTCGCACTCAGCGGGGCTCCAGATAATCGCCGCCATGCCCCGCATCGCCGTCATCGAAGACGACCCCACCACCAGCGAACAGCTGGCCGGCTGGATCCGCGCCGCCCGCCCGGAGCTGACGGTCGACCAGTGGTTCGACCGCGACGCGGCGGAGGCCGCGCTGCTGCGCGAGCGCTACGACCTCGTCGTGCTGGACATCGAGCTGGGCCGCGAGCGCAATGCCGGCGTGGCGCTGATCAACGAGATCAACAAGCAGGGCCTGGGCACACCGGTGCTGGTGGTATCGGCCATGCCGGCCGCCATCTACCGCAGCATCATGAAGGCGCTGGACGCCTGGGACTATCTGCAGAAGACGACCTTCGACGAGGCCGAGTTCGTCGAGACCTTTCTCGACATCCTGCGCACGGCCCGGCTCACGGAGCCCGTCGCCAAACCGGCAGCAAAGGCAGACGACAGCCTGCAGCTCGATCCGCTGAAGCAGCGCACGCCGATCTGGCGCGGCCAGCGCATCAACCTGCCGCTGACGGCCCAGCGCATCCTCGCGACGCTGCATGCGCGCACCGGCGAGATAGTCAGTTATGAAGAGCTGTTCGACGTGGTGAAGAGCGGCCGCAACCGCGACAACGTGCGCAAGCATGTGGCCACCATCCGCGACGCCTTCCGCGATGTGGATGCCAGCTTCGACGGCATCGAGAACATCCCGATGCGCGGCTTCCGCTGGACACAGGGCGGATGAGGCTCGGCCGCGTCGCGCTGGCCATGCCCGACATGCCGCGCCTGGGCCTCGCGGCCTTTCGCAACCGCATCGTCTTCCACCTCGTCTTCATCGCGCTGGCGCTCGCCACGCTGGCGCTGGCCGTGGCGTTGCTGAACGAGGAGCGCCAGCGCAATGCGCAGCGCTACGAGCAGGGCTTCCGCAAGTCGCTGGCCGAGGTCGTCGCGCAGCTGCGCCATCCGTCCGGCCAGCTGGCGCTGCTGAACCCGGAAGCAGCGCAGGTGGACACCGGCTGGGTGGCCCCGCTGGTGCTGCCCTTCGGCGCCATCGATTTCGACGACGCCACCAAGGCGCAGCGCGCCATCGAGATGGCCGGCTGCGGGCTGCAATACCGCGGCGGCGCCAGCCTGTGCGTGGCGGTGGGCAGCAACGCCTATGCGGGCGGCTTCGTCTACCTCGTGGCCGGCGTGGATGCGCCGCCGCTGGTCTCGCGCGAGCGCGGCGCGCTGGACCTGGCCGACACGCACCGCGTGCGCATCAGCCTGAAGCGCGACGGCGCCGAGCAGCACTGGCTGGCGCCAGTGGAGATGCTGGACGCCCAGCGCGGGCAATTGCCCGGCTTTGTCGTCGAGGCCGGCAACACCGCGACCCTGCCACGCAAGGCCCGGCCGCAGCGCGACTTCCGCGGCTGGGTCTGGCGTGAAGGGCCCTGCCTGGGCCATGGCGAAGGCGCCAGCAGCGACCCATGCCCGCGCCGCACGACGGTCTCCATCCGCCTGCCGGTCGAGGCCTTCCGCGAGGCACTGTTCCGCCCCGGCGGACCGCAGTGGCCGCCGGCCGACCTGGCACGCACCGGCCTGCGCCTGGCCCTGCTCGGCCCAGGTGATGCGACGCTGTTCGACAGCGCCGCCGCAGGTGCGCAAGCGCCGCTGACGCTCGCCCGCCTCTCCACTGCGCTGGCACCCAACGAAACGCTGCAGATCACGCGCGGCAACAACGTCGTCGCGCTGCTGCAGGGCGCGGACGACAGCAGCACGCCGCCCTCACCCTGGCTGACCGCGCTGATCCAGCAGCTGCCCGCGCCCGCCACGCCACACACGCTGCGCGCGACGGACACCGTGACGACGCCCGCCGGCCGCTTCGACGTCACGCTGACCGGCGACCTGCAGGGGCTGGACCGGTCCCTGAGCGCCAGCGCCGCGCGCCTGGCCTGGCCGGTGGGCGCGATGCTGGCCGCACTCGGCTTGGCCTGGCTCATCATCGAGATCGGCCTGATCCGCCGCGTCGCCCGGCTGACAAAGCGCGCCGCGGCGCTGTCGCACCAGCTGCAGAAGCCCGACGAGCGCTTCGAGCTGGGCGCGCTGGACGTGGCCGACCTGCGCGGCCGGGACGAGCTGGGCATCCTGGCCGGGGTCCTGTCGGACCTGCTGCAGCATGCGCGTGACAGCCTGCGCCGCGAGCAGCTGCGCGCCGAGCGCGAGCACGATCAATGGCACGCCGTGGGCCACGAGATCATGTCGCCGCTGCAGTCGCTGATGCTGCTGCACGGATCTGACGCTGACCCCAGCCGGCGTTATGTGCAGCGCATGCAGCAGGCCGTGAAGGTGCTCTACGGCCAAGCCTCACCCAGCGAGGCGCTGGCCGCCGCGACGCTGGCCGTGGGCCGGCTGGACCTGGACGCCTTCCTGCGCGGCGTGGCCGAGAACGCCGCCTTTGCGGGCATTGCCGAGGTGGCCTACGTGCCGGCCGGCGCGCAGGTGTGGGTGCAGGCCGACGAATACCCGCTGGAAGACGCCATCACCCATGTGCTGAGCAACGCCGACCGCCATCGCCTGGCCGGCACGGCCATCACGATCTCGCTGCGCGAGGACGGCGAGCTGGCCACGGTGGACATCCACAACCAGGGGCCGCCCATCGCCGAAGACCTGCTCGCGAGCATCTTCGACTACGGCGTCAGCGATGCGGGGCCGCAGGACGGCGTGCGACGCGGCCAGGGCCTGTTCGTCGCCAAGACCTACCTGGCCAAGATGGGCGGCAGCATCGCGGCGCTGAACGTGGCCGATGGCGTCGTGTTCCGGATCGGCTTGAGATGGCAATGAAGCTCGCCGCCTGATCAGCCGCCGCGCCGCACCCGCTCCAGCAGGCTGCGCGTCGCCAGTTCCGACGTCAGCGACAGCTCCAGCGGCGCTCGCAGCAGCCCGGCGTGGCCATACTGCAGGTTCTCGTAGACCTCGCCGGCGGCGGGGAAGTGGTTGAGCAGGCCGGGCAGCGCCTCGTGGCCCTGGTGTTCGCTCAGTTCAGCCGTGAGCTTCTGCACCAGGACGCGGTACTGGTGCGGGTCGGCCAGCCGGCCTTCCAGGCCCTGCAGCAATTGGGCGAGGCGGGCGAGGGACAGCAGTTCGGTGGGGACGGCGATCTTGACGACGGACGACATGGGGCAACTCTTTCGAAAGCAGTGCGTGAACTCCACATGGCCACTGCGGCGGCGATTTCAAGCCTGCACAATGGCCGCGAATCGCGCCGGAGTTGTCACACGCCGTTGCAGCGCAAACCCATGCAGGCCCTGCCCAACGTGACCGCGCCACTGAAAAACCCGCTGGACTGCCAGCGCTGCGGCGCCTGCTGCGCGGTGTTCCGCGTGTCCTTCTACTGGGCCGAGGCCGACGATGCGCCCGGCGGCACGGTGCCCGTGGCGCTGACGCGGCCGGTCGGCACGCTGCACCGCTGCATGGCGGGCACCGAGGTGCGCCCGGTGCGCTGCGTCGCGCTGCAGGGCGAGGTGGGGCGGGCGGTGGCCTGCGGCATCTACGAGCAGCGCTCCAGCACCTGCCGCAGCGTGCAGCCGGGCGACGAGCAATGCCTCAAGGCAAGGGCGTCACACGGCCTGGACCGCTCCGATGGGCTATCCGTCGCGAGAATGGAACTCACCGCCGCATCCCGGCCGACCTGAAGCGAAGGACCTGCCATGCCCCGCGACATCGTCTACACGCCGCTGGCCGCCAAGCCGCCCCCGGCCGACAGCCAGGCGGTGAAGGCCGGTGGCCTGGTCTTCGTGTCCGGCACCTCGCCGGCCGATCCGCAGACGGGGCAGTTCGTCGGCACCACCATCCAGGAACAGACGCGGCAATGCCTGACCAACATCGCTGCCATCCTCGAGGCGGCCGGCAGTTCCCTGGACAAGATCGTCAGCATCACCATCGTGCTGGCCGACGAGGACGACTTCGCCGGCATGAACGAGGAATACCTGCGCTGGTTCCCGGTCGACCCGCCCGCCCGACAGGGCGCCAAGCTGCCGGCACGCGTGCCGGGCCTGAAGGTGTCCATCGCCGCGATTGCCCAGGCCTGACGACGAAGCCCGCCTTGAAAGGCCGCGCGTCGCCGCCATGTGGGCGGGTCTGTTGCCACATCTGCCCGCGATGAAATCCCTCGGCAAACGCGCCACCGGCCTCCGCCTCGAACGCATGCGGGCGTCGCCGCGCTACCGCGTGGCCGAACGGGGTGAGGGCTTCCACAACGTCCGTCCCATCCAGCCCGGCCTGCGCGACACGACCGAGCGGCCGTCGCTGGGCGACTTCATCTGCGCCGACGGCCGACGCACGCCGGCCGGCCCGCTGCCATCGGCCAACCCGCTGGATTCCTGGCTCAAGCCCACTGACACGGGCTTGCGCGCGACGTGGCTGGGGCACTCGACGGTGATGATCGAGATCGACGGGCTGCGCGTGCTGACCGACCCGGTCTGGGGCAAGCGCGCGTCACCGTCGCAGCTGGCCGGGCCCAAGCGCTTCCAGCCCGTGCCGCTGGCGCTGAAGGCGCTGCCGAAGCTCGACGCCGTCGTCATCTCGCACGACCACTACGACCATCTCGACATCGGCACGATCAAGGAGCTCACCAAGCTGCAGGGCGTGCCCTTCATCACCTCGCTGGGCGTCGGGGCGCATCTCCAGTCGTGGGGAGTCCCACACGAACGCATCGTCGAGCTGGACTGGTGGGAGCACTGGCAGGCGCCGAATGCCGAGCTGCGCATCCATGCGGCGCCGTCGCAGCATTTCTCGGGCCGGTCCCTGTCCGACCGCAACGCGACGCTGTGGTCGTCCATCGTCATCGAGACTCCGAAGCACCGCGTCTTCTTCAGCGGCGACACGGGCCTGACGAGCGAGTACGCGGCGATCCGGGAGCGGCTGGGGCCGTTCGATCTCGTCATGCTGGAAGTGGGCGCCTTCCATCCGTCCTGGGGCGACATCCACCTCGGGCCCGAGAACGCGCTGAAGGCCTACGAACTGCTCGGCGGCGGCGCCTTCCTGCCGGTGCACTGGGGCACCTTCTCGCTGGCGCTGCACGACTGGGACCAGCCGGCCGAGACGCTGCTGGCGCTGGGCCCCAAGCAGGGCGCGCAGCTGCTGATGCCGCGCTTGGGCGAGCCGGTGGAGCCGGCGCATGGCGAGCGGGCGGCACCCTGGTGGCGCGCCGCCGATGCACCGGCCGGCAAGCGCAGCAGGCCTGTCGAGCCGGACGACCCGGCCAAGCTGCCCAAGGCGATGCCCTGGCCGCTGGACTGACCGGCGTCGGCACGTGTCGGCCGGCTTTACAGAGTCGGTGGCCGGCTCTGCCGCGCGGCGCAGGCCTGGCCGCCGCTGCACTCGTGGAACGCCACTGAAAGGCCGCGGGGCCTCGTTCTTGCTTTGAACGCTGGCGTCCCCACACCCCCGGAGCTCTCCATGCGACATCTGCTCACCGCGTCCACCCTGGCGTTGTGCCTTGCCGGCCCGGCGCTCGCCGCGCCCGTCACAGTGACACAGTCGGTGACCATGCCCACGGTGGCCCCGTTCGGCAGCTTCAGCAACGCTGACACCGTGCTCGCCGGCTGGTCCTCGGCCTGGCCGTTCACGATGGCGGCGCAGATCACGAGCGTCACGCTGACCTTCACCAGCAC
>SEEY01001010.1 GCA_004211235.1 Rubrivivax sp. | reverse complement strand
AGCGGCGTCGGTGCCATCTCGGATTTCGCGCCCAACAACGCCAATTTCACCTCCACGATCACGGCAGTGCCGGAGCCCGCCAGCGCGGGCCTCCTGCTCGGCGGCCTGGGGCTCGTGGCGGCCTGGTGCCGCCGCCGTCAGTCGAATTCGTGAAGCAGCTTCAGTACGTGGGACTCGCCCAGGCTGAGCAGGTCGGCGATGTCGTGCACATCGTCCGGCACGGCGGCGTCGTCCCAGCCGCGCGCCGTGTGCCGTGCCACGCGCACGGCCAGATGCACGCAGCGCACCTGCGGGTCGCGCTCGTGCTTGTCGCTGGTGATGCGCATGAGCAGCTCGGGCAGGTGCCAGCGTTTCATCAGCGCCTGCTCCAGCTCCGCCAGCTCGATGTTCAGCACCTGGCGCTGTGCAGCGGCGCTGCGCAGCGTGCGATCGGCCTGCTGCAGCGCCGCGATCTCCAGCGCCAGCGCCGGGGCGTGAACCCACAGCAGCATCTCGGCGAAGTCGTGCAGCAGCGCGGCGCTGTGGATGATGGCGGTGTCCGGGTCGGCCCGGTGGGCGGCGAAGGCCAGCGCATAGCGTGAGGCTCGCTCGGCGCGCTGCATCACGCGCGACAGGCCGATCAGCGCTTCGTCCTGGCCGGCCAATACATCTTCCAGCGTCGGCTGCGGGCCAAAGTCGCGGAAGAAGGGCGTGATGCCCATCAGCACCAAGGCAGCCGTCACGGTCTCCGGGTCGGCCTCGTAGCGGCTGCTGCGGCCGCGGCGCAGCTCGCTCGCGTGGGCGAGCACCTTGAGCGTCATCAGCGGGTCGGTCGCGATCATCTCGCCCAGGCCGTGGGCGTCCACGTCGTCCTCTGTGGCGCGCATGTGCTCGAGCGATTCGGCGGTTTCCACCAGCACCGGGATCTCGGCCGTGGCGAACGCGTCGACCCAGGCCTCCAGCGTGGGCAGGGGGCGGGCGAGGCGCAGGCGGTCGGTCATGATGGCCTGATGCTAGGCCGATGGCGGGCCGCATGGTGCGCCCATGCGACCGCCTTTTGCGGTGCTGTTCACAGCCTGCGGATGCCGTCGAGCTGGGCGAAGAGCTGGCCGTCGACGTAGAGCGCCCCTTCGGGCGCGCCGGCTTCGGCGTAGAACTCCAGCTGGGCGCGGGCGCAGCGGCGCCGGTAGGCCGGCGAGAACACCAGCCGGATGGCGCGCACCGCGCGCTTGATGCGCTTGAAGCGCAGGGCCCAGGCGGCGTGGGTGTCGGCGGCATCGGGGCCGCGCAGTTCGATCAATCTCATGAAGGTCTCCTTGCGCGCAGGCGGCCCTCATCACATGGATCGAGGGGACGGCGG
>SEEY01001009.1 GCA_004211235.1 Rubrivivax sp. | reverse complement strand
TCGGTGGTCTGCTCGATCAGCGGCGAGCCGAGGATGCTCTTCATCGAGCGCATCAGCCGGCCGTCGTGGCCGTCCACATAGGCCGCCACCGCCGCACGGCCGAAGGCGCGCGGCGGGCCGTCGGCGTCGTGCCGGCCTTCGGCGAAGTAGAAGACCGCCGTCGGCATGGTGCGGTGCTCGCCTTCCAGCGTGACGAGGCGCATTGCGCCGCCGTCGTCCACCGGCACGGCGACGGCGGAATTGGAGGTGCCGAAGTCGATGGCACAGAAGCGGGGAGGGGCATTCATGACGTACTGCCGGCCCGCGGGCCAGGGCTGAGCAGGGGCGCGGATTCTAGGAACACAATCCGCGCCCAAAAGGAGACCCCATGACTTCGCGCCGTGCCCTTGCCCTGATCCTGGCCGCTGCGCTGGCGGCCTGCAGCCAACGTTCCGAAGAGGAGCTGCTCGCCGCCGCGAAGGCGCGGATGGCGCAGAAGGACAACGCCGCGGCCGTCATCGAGCTGAAGAACCTGCTGCAGCGCAACCCGGAAAACGCCGTCGGCCGCCAGCTCTTCGGCAAGGCGCTGCTCGAGGCGGGCGATGTGGCCGGCGCCGAGGTCGAACTGCGCCGCGCGTGGGAGCTGGGCGCGCCGCGCGACGAAGTGGCACCGCTCCTCGCACAGGCGCTGCTGCAGTCCGGGCAGACGCGCAAGCTGATCAGCGAGTTCTCCGACCAGAGCCTGGCCGACCCGCCGGCGATGTCGACGCTGCTGCAGCACCTGTCGATGGCTTATCTCGCGCAGGGCAATGTGACCGAGGCCAAGGCCGCGGCGGTGCGTGCGCTGCAGCTCACGCCGGAGTCCGAAGGCGCCATCCTCGCCAGCGTGCGCACCAAGCTGGCCGGCGGCTTCATCGACGACGCGATGGCCACGCTCGACCAGCTGCTGGTGCGCTCGCCCAAGGCCGTGAAGGCGCTGCAGCTCAAGGCCGAGGCGCTGCTGACGCAGAACAAGGTGGCCGAGGCCGAGCCGCTGCTGGCGCAGGTGCTTGCGCTGGACCCGGCCCACTACGACGCCCGCGCGCTGCTGGTGCGCCTGGCCTTCAGCCAGCAGCGCGTCGACGCGGCGGCCAAGCTCGTCGACGAGATGCCCGCCGCCGTGGGCAACCGGCCGCAGGGCCGCCTGTTGAAGGCGCAGGTGGCGCTCGCCAAGAACGACCCGGCCAAGGCCAAGGAGCTGGCGCTGCCGCTGCTGAAGGTGATGCCCGACTACCTGCCGCTGCTGCGCCTGGCGTCGGGCGCGCACCAGCAGCTTGGCGAGCTGGCCGATGCGGAGAACCTGCTGAACCAGGCGCTCAAGCT
>SEEY01001008.1 GCA_004211235.1 Rubrivivax sp. | reverse complement strand
GGTCTGACGCTGGAATGGCAGATGGCCGACATGCCGCCGCTGCCCTGGCTGGAGCCGGCGCTGGCACTGCAGGTGCTGCGGTTGATCCAGGAGGCGATGACCAATGTCATCAAGCATGCGCAGGCGCGCACGCTGACGCTGGCCGCGAACCAGGCAGGGGATGCGCTGGAGGTGCGCATCGAGGACGACGGCTGCGGCTTCGACGCCGCGGCCGTGCGCGCCGGCCAGGGCCTGGCCAGCATGCGCCAGCGGGCGCGGGCGCTCGGCGCCACGCTGAGCTGGCACAGCACCCCGGCGCGGGGCACCTGCGTGCGCCTGCGCCTGCCACTGCAGGCGGGCGCGCCGGGCCAGTCGGGCGTCGCCCCGCGAGCAGGCCAGCTGTGCTGAACGCGGTGGCGAAGAGGGGAGTGGCGCTGCGGCGCCTGGGGCTGCTATCGCGGTGGGTGTTGCTATTGCTGTTTCTGTTGCTCGGAGCCGTCGCGGCCCGGGCGGACGATTCTTTCGCGCAGCACTTCGAGCAAGCCCAGTACCAGGCGCTGCCGCTCGGTACCGCGAGGGCCGGTGCGCCGCCGCCTCCGGTCGGGCCCGGCTGGCAGACCGTCGCACTGCCCGACATCCAGCGCCCCAGCCGCCCACCGGCCGCCGACCCCGGCAGCGAGCGCGCCATGCACTGGTATCTGCTGCGCTGGACGATGCCCGCCGGCCTGGCCGCCGACGAGCCGCTGGTGGTTTACGTGCCCCGCGCGTTTTCGGGCCCGCTGCAGCTGTGGCGGCTGGACGCCCAACGGTGGCGGCCGGTGTACGACGACCAGGTGTGGGACCTGGAGCAGTGGAACCTGCCGCTGTTGCTCAGCCTGCCGCCGAAGCTGCTTGCACCGGGTGAGACGCTGACCCTCGCGCTCGGCGTGCCGGCGGAGCGGGGCGCCAATTTTTCGCTGTCGTCGGTGTGGGTGGGCCCCGAGGCCGAGCTGCGCGACCGGCATGCCCTGCGCTGGGCCTTGCAGCGCACGGTGCCCGCCGCGTCCAGCCTGGCCATGCTGCTCCTGGGCGTGCTGTCGCTGTTCGTCTGGCTGGGCCGCCGGCACGAGCGCGGCTATCTCTACTTCGCCCTTGCCGCGATCGGCTGGACCTTGCGCAACCTGCATCTCTTCATGATCCATCCCGAGGGTGGCTGGGCGTTGGACTGGTTCTGCTGGCTGTCGGTGGCGTCCATCTGGTGGCTGATGCTGCCGACCTATCTGTTCGCCTTTCGCTTCGATGCACGCCGGATGCCACACCTGGAACGCTGGCTGGCGGGTTTCGTGCTCGCGGGCACGGTGATCACCATGCCCGACCTGCTGCC
>SEEY01001007.1 GCA_004211235.1 Rubrivivax sp. | reverse complement strand
CCTGTTGGGCGGCCTGCTGATCGGCATGGCGCTGGAGTGGTTCGGCCGCCAGCCGAACGAGGTGCTCAAGCTGCTGCTGGTCACCGGCTTCCTCGGCGGGTTGACGACGTTTTCAGCCTTCTCGGGCGAGTCGCTGGCGCTGCTGCGGCATGGGGAGCCTGGCATGGCGCTCGCGCACACGCTGGCGCATGTGCTGGGCGCGCTGCTCGCTGCCTGGCTGGGCATGAAAGTCGTGCAGGGCTTGATGTAGCGCAACTTGAAAAGCGCCGGCCGGCGCCCACTTGGCTTCGCAACCGGAGGTTACTCACATGCGTGCCGACAAGCTCACCACCCGATTCCAGGAAGCCCTCGGCGAGGCCCAGAGCCTGGCCGTGAACCGCGACAACCCCTACATCGAACCGGCGCACGTCGTCTCGGTCATGCTGGCGCAGGACGACGGGCCGCGAGCGCTGCTGCAGCGGGCCGGCGTCAATGTGCCGGGGCTCAAGACGGCGCTCGACGGCCTGGTGGCCGGCCTGCCGCAGGTCAGCGGCTCGGGCCAGGCCGTGCAGGCCGGGCGCGACCTGGTCGCACTGCTGCAGGCGGCCGAGAAGGAAGCCACCAAGCGCGGCGACCAGTTCATCGCCAGCGAGATGTTCCTGCTGGCCCTCAGCGATGCCAAGACCGACCTGGCCGGCGTCGTGCGCGGCCACGGCCTGACACGCAAGGCGCTGGAGGCGGCCATCGAGGCGGTGCGCGGCGGGCAGAGCGTCGATTCGGCGGAAGCCGAAGGCCAGCGTGAGGCGCTGAAGAAGTACACGCTGGACCTGACCGAGCGCGCCCGCCTGGGCAAGCTCGACCCGGTCATCGGTCGCGACGAAGAGATCCGCCGCGCCATCCAGGTGCTGCAGCGCCGCAGCAAGAACAACCCCGTGCTGATCGGCGAGCCGGGCGTCGGCAAGACGGCCATCGTCGAGGGCCTGGCGCAACGCATCGTCAATGGCGAGGTGCCAGACAGCCTCAAGAACAAGCGCGTGCTGGTGCTCGACATGGCGCTGCTGCTGGCCGGCGCCAAGTACCGCGGCGACTTCGAGGAGCGCCTGAAGGGCGTGCTGAAAGAGGTGGCCCAGGACGAGGGCCAGACCATCCTCTTCATCGACGAGATCCACACGATGGTGGGCGCCGGCAAGGCCGAAGGTGCCATCGATGCCGGCAACATGCTGAAGCCCGCGCTCGCGCGCGGCGAACTGCACTGCATCGGCGCGACCACGCTGGACGAATACCGCAAGTACGTCGAGAAGGACGCTGCGCTGGAGCGCCGCTTTCAGAAGGTGCTGGTGGACGAGCCCAGCGTGGTCGCGCC
>SEEY01000230.1 GCA_004211235.1 Rubrivivax sp. | reverse complement strand
CGCCGGCTGCGTGCTGGCGACATGGGCATCGGCCGCCAGCGGTGCCTCCAGCGCCAGTGCGGGCAGCGATGCGGCCAGGCCCAGCGCGAGCAGCGCGCGCACGGGCGACTGGGCCTTCACGCTCCAGGCGGCCACCGTGCCCGAGCCCGCAGCCGGGCTGCTGCTGGCGCTCGGCCTGCCGCTGCTCGCGCGTCTGCGGCATCTGGCCCGGCGCCGCCGCGCGCTGCTCGCGCTGGGCCTGGCCGCATCGCTGCCCGCACTGGCGCTGGAGGCACCGCTGGCGGCCGATGCCCATGTCGCCAGCACGCAGCCGGCGATGAACTTCGGCAGCCTGCCGACCCTCAGCGTCGGCGGCGGTGCGATCTCGCTGCTGCGCTTCGACCTCGGCACGCTGCCGGCGGGCATGACCGCGGCCAGGCTGGTCAAGGCCAACCTCGTGTTCTACGTGAACCGCGTCGGCGCCCCGGGTGCGCTGGAGTTGCAGACGGTGAATGGCGGCTGGAGCGAGTCAGGCGTCACGCTCAATACGGCGCCGCCCACGTCCGGCGCCGGCAGCGGCATCACCGTGCCCGTCGGGGGCGCCGGACAGTTCATCGCCGTCGACGTGACCAGCGCCGTCAAGGGCTGGATCACCAACCCGGCGACCAACTACGGCTTCGCGCTGAGCGCGGCGCTGTCCGCACCGGGCACCGTGCTCTTCCTCGACAGCAAGGAGAACACCGCGACGGCCCACGTCGCGCGGCTGGACCTGACGCTGGCGGACCAGGGTCCGAAGGGAGACAAGGGCGACGCCGGTCCGGCCGGCCCACGAGGCGCCGCGGGTGCGACCGGTGCCCCGGGCTCCGTGGGTCCCAAAGGCGCTGCTGGCCCGATGGGTCCGCAGGGCTTCCAGGGCCCTCCCGGCGGTCCGGGCCCGCAGGGCCCGCAAGGGGTTCAAGGTCCGCAGGGTCCGTCCGGCGTGGTTGCCGTCGGTGCCTGGAGCGGACCTGCCCTGGCCGTGACGCTCAGCACGGTTTACAAGTTCACCGGCCCGACCGTCACGCTCTCCACCAATGCGAGCCAGCGCATCACCGCGTCTTCTTCGCAGACGATGGTGCCCTCGGCGGCTGCCAACTTTCGCGTCGACATCTGCTTTCGCCCGGACAACGGCACGGTGCTGAGCTCACCCGGCAATGGGTACAAGCTGATGACGCCGCTCGCTGCCAACGTGCGCACCTTGGTGAGCATAAGCAACAGCTTTGTGCCCGGCGCCGGCACCTGGGTGGTCGGGCCGTGCGCGCGTCAGGCTTCCAGCGCCTTCGCACTCGGTGTCACCGCCAGCGATGACTGGAGCAGCGGCTGGGCCATGGTGACCCAGTGATGAAGCGCGCGCGCTCAGTCCGGCAGGCGCGCGTCCGGCGGGATGTAGCGGCCCGGGTACATCTCCGCCATCATGGCCTGGCGCTCGTAGGTCAGGGCGCGCAGCCGCGCCTCGATGACCGAGGCCTCCACCTGGTCGGCATCCGCCCGTCGCGACTGGCGCAAGCCGGAGCCCATGCGGTCGATGGCGCCGTTCAGGTCACCCGCCGCGGCGTACACCTCGGCCTGGGCGCGCACCGCCCGCAGTGGCTGGCCGAGCTTCTGCCAGACGAGCGCGAGCTGCGCCCAGGCGAGCGAGTCGCGCGGCTCCAGGCTCACGTGGGTCTGCAGCGCATCCGCGGCTTCACGCAGTCTCGGTGACTCCGGCCCCGCCAGCAGCGCCAGCCCGACGCGCTGCATCAGCATCGGCCGGGACTTCTCGCCGGCCAGCGTGTCCAGCGCCGCGGCGCCCTCCATCGGTCGGCCGCGGGCCTGGAACAGCTCGGCGCGCAGATAGGTCAGCTGCCGGCTGGCGGCGGCCATCTCGGCAGGGCTGGGGTTGATGAGCTGCAGCGTCACCTCGGCGCTGCGCAGCGTCGCCTCCGCGCGGTCGAAGTTGCGCAGCTTGATGGAGGCCAGCGCCGCCGCATAGCGCGCGCCGAGCTGTTCGTAGCCGCCGCTCTCGCGGATGTTGCGGGCGCCGGCGTCGTAGTTCTCCAGCACCTTCCAGGCCTCCACGCGCGGATCCATCAGCACGCGCGAGCGGGCGGCCATCAGCGAATGCTCGGCCAGGCCGCGTGGGCGCGAAAACGGGTCCAGTGCCAGCCGAGTGCGGGCGTCGCCGATGCGCTCGCTGGTCAGCGGATGCGAGCGCAGATACGGAAAGGCGCCGTTGTCCATCAGGTGGTAGGCCTGCTCCATGCGCTCGAACATGCTGACCATGCCGCTGCCTGCGAAGCCGCCCTCGACCAGCACGTTGAAGCCGACGCGGTCGGCCTCGCGCTCCATGTCGCGCGAGAAGTTCAGCGACAGCTGCGTGGCCGCCGCCTGGCCACCGACGATGCCGGCATTGGCCAGGTCGACATTGCCGCGCGTGGCCGCCAGGATGCCGAGCAGCAGGCCGGCGATGGCCACCATGCTGTTCTTGGAATCGCCGGCGATGCGGCGCGCAATGTGGCGCTGCGTCACGTGCGAGATTTCGTGCGCCACCACCGAGGCCAGCTCATCGCGCGACACCGTCATCGCGATCAGCCCGAGGTGGGTGCCGATGTAGCCGCCCGGCATCGCGAAGGCGTTGACGCTCTTGTCCTCGACGAGAAAGCTCTCCCAGGCGAAGCGGGTCTGGATGTCCTCGCCGATGTGGCCCAGCTTGCGTGACGCCGCGATCAGCGGCTCGAAGATGGTGGCCATGTACTCGGTCAGCAGCGGATCCTGCACGATGGCCGGATCCAGGCGGATCTGGCGCATGAAGCGCTCGCCCATCTGGCGCTCGGCGCCGACGTCGAGGTCCTGCGAGACCGAATCGCCCAGGGCCGGCAGGTTGACCTGCGCATTCAGCGCGCCGCCGGGCAGGGCCAGCAAGGCGGCGGCGATCAGGGTGAGCAGGGGACGGGTGGCGAACGACTTCTTCATCAGGCAAGGGCTCCGGCCGCCGCATCGTCAGGTGGCGGTGCGGCTGCCTATGATGCCCGCAACTCGCGCACCGAATGTTTCGTGGAAATGAATCCCCTCGCCCACTCTTGCGCCGCTGAACGCGGGCAAGCGTGGTCGGTCCCCCGAGGGGACGGCGATGCTTGCAGCGTTGAGCCGCAAGCACATCGCCTGCGGGCCGGCTTGGGAGCGGCCCGGCGCTCGGCCCGCATCAATTGACAACTGACACCATGACCAACCCGCTGACTCATTTCGACGCCGAAGGCCAGGCCCACATGGTGGACGTGTCCGCCAAGGCCGAGACCCACCGCGTGGCCGTCGCGGCCGGCGAGATCCGCATGCTGCCCGCCACCTTCGCGCTGATCGCCAGCGGCACGGCCAGGAAGGGCGACGTGCTGGGCGTGGCGCGCATCGCCGCCATCCAGGGCGCCAAGCGCTGCTCGGACCTCGTGCCGCTGTGCCATCCGCTGCCGATCACGCGGGTCAAGGTGGAGTTCGAGCTAGATGAGGTCGGCAGCCGTGTGCTGTGCCGCGCACAGGTCGAGACCCTGGGACGCACCGGCGTGGAGATGGAGGCGCTATGCGCCGTGCAGGTCGGCCTGCTGACCATCTATGACATGTGCAAGGCGGCCGACCGCGGCATGGTCATCGACCGCGTGCGGGTGCTGGAGAAGCAGGGCGGCAAGTCGGGCGACTGGCACGCCGCTGCCTGATCAGCGCAGGGTGCGCCAGTCGATGACGGCCGAGGCCGGCTGGCACTGCGGCATCACCGGTGAGGATGCCGGGTTCGCGCAGCTCTCGAACCAGCTGTCGCCCGTCGGATTGCGGAACTCGCGCAGCCGGTCGGCCAGGTAGCGCGCGCCGTCCACGTCGCCGGTGGTTTCCAGCGAGCGCGACCAGTGCATCAGCAGCCGCGCATCGATGAGGCTGAAGCCGGTGCGCCGGGCCGCGGCGAGGGCCTGCGGGCCGGGCGGCAGGCTGGTGGCGGCGGCGTAGTCGGCCTGGTGGCCGAAGAAGGGCGAGCGCTGGCCCGCGGCGATGCGGCGCTCCAGCGGCGCCGGGCGCTCGTCGGGCGCGTAGATGGCGACGATGCGCTGGTAGTCCGCCACGGCGAACACGCTGCCGGCGATGAGCAGCACACCGAGCACGCGGCCGGGCCAGGCAGGGGCCGGCCGGGTGGCCTCCGCCGGCAGCGCCAGGCCGAGCGCAAAGCAGGCGGGCAGCAGGAAGTAGGCGTACCAGAGCGGGTACTCGAGCAGGCTGTGCAGGCCGATGGTCAGCACGATCATCAAGGCAGCACGGCGCAGCGGAACGCTTTCGTCGCCGCGGGCGGCCCCTCGACAGGCCTGCCACAACGCCCAGATCAGCAGGGCCAGCACCGTACCCGCCCACGGCAGGCCCAGCTCGACCGCGAGCTGCGACGCGATGTTGTGCGTGTGGTCGAAGAAGGCGATGGGCCGGGTCGGGAAGGGCGTCAGGCTCCACGCGAAGTTGAACTCGCCCCAGCCGACGCCCAGCCACGGGTTGGCGAGGGTCAAGGCCCAGGCGTCGCGCAGGATGGCCAGCCGCGACGGCGAGCCGGCACCTTCTGCCAGCCGCGACGTGCCGCGGAAGGCATGGCCGCTTTCGGCCGCCCACTGCGCCATCAGCCACCAGCTGGCCGCCAGCATCAGCGTGGTGGCGAGCAGGCTCAGGCGGGCGCTGCGCGACAGCCGGCGGTCCACGAGGCCCCAGACGACAAGCATGGCAATGCCGATGAAACCGGTGCGCGAGGCGCTCAGCACGATGGTGAAGACGAAGGCGAAGAGCAGCGGCGGCAGGGCCCAGCGCCAGCCGTGTTTTTCGGTGATGAAGACGGCGGCGATGGCCGACCACATCATCAGGCTGGCCAGGTGGTTGGGCTGGCGCAGGTTGCCCACGGCGCTGCCCACCACCCCGGAGCGCGCGATGACCGTGCCGTCGGCCAGCTGCGGCGCGAACACCTGCACCAGGCTGATCGCCACACTGGCCAGGCCGGTGAGCAGCAACCCCCAGCACAGCGCCTCGGCCGCGGCATGCCGTGCCTCACGGGACAGGCCCTGCGCCAGCAGCAGCACCGCGAGGCCGGCGCCGATGATGGCCGTCGCGCCGAGGCCGAGCGACAGCGGCAGGCCGCGCCAGACGACCGAACTGAGCGGTGCGATGAAGAGCAGCAGCAGCGCCAGCGCCGCGGGGCTCTTCAGGCCTGCCAGCCAGCCGGGCGACGAGCGCGTCCAGAGCAGCAGGGCGAGCCCCCAGCCGGCCAGCGCCAGCAACTGGTTGTAAAGCGTGGCGGCCGGCGTCTGGTTGAAGGCCAGCAGCGGTGGCAGCGTGGCGGCGATGACGAGGCCGAGGATCGCGCCGTCGGACGCGCGGGAGGTCGGGGTGGACATGGGCGCGCATGATGGCATGGCGCCGGGCGGCCTCACCGCGTATGGGCGCAGCGCAGCACCGCCGCGGGCCTAGGCCTGTTTCCCCTCTTCGTGGTAATCGTCGTCGATGTTGACGGTCCAGATCGCGTCCCGCCCGGCGCCGCCGTTCATGATCGCCTGTGCGGCCAGCCGTGCGGACAGCATCGAATGATCCTGGTTGTTGTAGCGGTGCATGCCATTGCGGCCGCACAGGAACAAGTTGTCCAGGCCATCCAGCCAACCGCGGAGTTCGTCGAAGCGTTCGAAAGCCGAGCCGAAATAACCCGGATAGGCCTTGGGCTGACGCAGCACGGTCGCGTCGAGCAGCTCGCCCTCATCGGCCATGCCGAGCTGCTGCATCTCGCGCACCGCGAGTGCCTTCAAGGCCTCGTCGTTCATGGCCCAGAGGGCGTCATCGTCACGCGCGAAGAACTCCAGGCCGAGCCAGACCGTGTCCGGGTCGGCCACCATGTACGGACTCCAGTTGTTGAAGACCTGTACCCGGCCGACCTTCACGCCAGGCTCCTGGATGTAGATCCAGTTGTCCGACACGCAGCGCGCCTTGCCGCTCACCTTCGGGCTCATGCGGCGGTAGAGCAGACCTACGGTGATGAAGTCCCGATATTCCAGACCGGACGCAATCGACAGGGCCGGCGCGTCGGGCGCCGGACGCAGCGCCTGGGCCAGTTCGCGGATCGGCATGGTCGAGACGACAGCGCTCGCGTCAAAGCTTTGGCGCTGCCCGTCGGTGTTCCGTGCCACGACCCGTTCGACGCGGTTCTCCTGGCGGTGGATTTCGTCCACCGCCCAGCCGCGCAGCAGCCGGCCGCCACGGCGCTCGAATTCGACCGCGGCCGTCTCCCACATCTGGCCGGGGCCGTACTTGGGGTAGAGGAAGCTCTCGATCAGCGAGGTCTGCTGGCTGTCGGTCCTGCCCGTGACGATCTTCTTCAACGCATGCTTGGCGGCGCTGCCGATGGACAGGCTCTTGATGCGCTGCGCACCCCAGTCGGCGCTGATCTCGCGGCAGGGAACGCCCCAGACCTTCTCTGTGT
>SEEY01000229.1 GCA_004211235.1 Rubrivivax sp. | reverse complement strand
TCATCGACGGCATCGCCTTCCAGACCAACATCCTGGCGCTCAACGCCGCCGTGGAGGCCGCACGCGCCGGAGAACAGGGCCGCGGCTTCGCAGTCGTGGCCGGCGAAGTCCGCAGCCTTGCGCAGCGCTCCGCCGAGGCTGCCCGGGAAATCAAGGTCCTGATCGGCACGTCGGCCGAGAAGGTCGAAGGCGGCACGCGCCTGGTGCAGGAAGCCGGGCTGGCCATGAAGGAGATCGTCTCCGGCGTGCAGCGGGTCACCGACATCATTGGCGAGATCAGCGCCGCGGCGACCGAGCAGTCCGGCGGCATCGACCAGGTCAACCAGGCCGTGACCGAGATCGAGCAGATGACCCAGCAGAACGCGGCCCTGGTGGAACAGTCCGCCGCTGCCGCGGCCAGCATGAACGAACAGGCCAGTCGCCTGGCGGAGGCGGTCGCCACCTTCCGGGTTCATGCGGTGGACGCCGCCCCGCGCGCCGCAGCGCCTTCTCGTCCTGCACCCGCACGGACACAGGCGAACACCGGCAACACATCCGCCGTTCGACCAGCAGGCGGCAATGCCGGCAAGAAGCCGCCGCAGCTCGCCGCGACGCCGCGGAAGTCCGCAGGCACGGGTGCGGACACCGAGTGGACCGCCTTCTGAACGCCTGACCTTTTCCTCTCCCGGGCGGCAGCCGCCGCCACACCCCCGTTCCATCCCACTGAAGTCACGCCGCAACGAGCGGCATGGCCAAGCTCGTCCCAACAACCCACACACCCACTGGAGCACTCATGAAAACAAAGCACACCGCACTCGTCGCGATCCTGATCGCCTGCGGAACCCTGCCGCACCTGGCACTCGCGCAGTCCATGCCCGAGTTCAAGTTCAGCGGCTTCGGCACCATCTCGGCCGTCCATTCGAACGACAGGACGTCGGACTTCATCGGCACGCTGTTTCAGCCCAACGGCGCCGGCCACACCAGCAGCACCTCGCTGAACCCCGACACCAAGCTCGGCGGCCAGGTCAATGCGGTCTTCGGCGACAAGCTGTCAGCCGTGCTGCAAGTCGTGACGCAACACCAGTACGACAACAGCTACAAGCCGCAGGTCGAATGGGCCAACATCAAGTACCAGCTGTCGCCGGAGCTGAGCGTTCGTGCCGGTCGCATCGCAGCACCGTCGTACCTGCTTTCGGAATCGCGCTTCGTCGGCTATTCGTACACCTGGGCCCGCCCGCCCGTCGAGGCCTACGGCGTGCTGTCGATCACGAGCAATGACGGTGTCGATGCCACCTGGCGCAGCCAGGTCGCCGGCGCCAACAACACCCTGCAGGGCTTCGTCGGCAAGAGCTCGGTCAAGCTGGCCGGCGGCAGCACCGTCAAGTCCAAGCCGTCGTGGGGCATCAACGATTCCGTCGAGATCGGCTCGCTGACCCTGCGCGCCGGCTACAACGCCTTCAAGCTGGACCTCGGCGTCGCTTCGGTGCAACCGCTGCTTGCCACCGCAACCAAGCTGGGCCTGGCCGCCATCGCGGACAAGTACAAGCTCAACGGCATGAACCTGTCGGCAGTGTCCCTGGGTGCTACCTATGACCCGGGCGACTGGTTCGCGACGGCCGAACTGGTCGACCTCAAGGGCACCGGCTTCCTGTCGGACGCCCGGGCCTGGTACGCCAGCGCCGGCTACCGCATCGGCACCCTGACGCCGTACGCCACCTACTCCACGACCAAGGCCGGCATCAATGCCGAAACCGGTGCCGGTCCGCTGAACGCCGCCATCACCTCCACGCTCTATGCATTCAATGCGACCCAGAAGACGAGTTCCCTCGGCCTGCGCTGGGACGCCATGAAGAGCGTCGCCCTCAAGGCCCAGTACGACCACGTCACCACCGGTGACCTGTCGAACGGCCGCATGCGCGCCTACACCGGCTTCGTCAAGGGCAAGGGCGTGAACCTCGTGACCCTGGCCGCCGACTTCGTCTTCTGAGGAGCCGACCCATGAAATCCATCCAGATCCTCATTGCTTCCGCTCTCGCCTGCGCGGCGGTGGCAACCCAGGCGGCAGACCTCGTCGTCATTGCCAATCCAGCCGTCGGGCCGTTGACGAAAGAGCAGGTCGGCGACCTGTTCCTCGGCAAGAGCCAGGCGTTCACGCCTGTGGACCAGGCTGAAACCTCGGCCACCTATGCCGATTTCTACAAGAAGGCCAGCGGGCGGGACGTGGCGCAGGTCAAGGCGACCTGGTCGCGCATCGTGTTCTCCGGCAAGGGCCAGGCACCCAAGCAGGTCGCGGACTCGGCGGCCATGAAGAAGGCGGTCGCCGCCGATCCCAAGGCCGTCGGCTACATCGAGAAGAGCGCGGTCGACGCATCGGTCAAGGTCGTCCTGACGCTGGACTGACGCGCCATCAGAGCCGGCACGGGGAGGGGCTGGGAACAGCCCCTCCCTGGCCGGCCCGGTGCAAGGCTCTTCGGCTTGCAGGCCCTGCCGGCGAGCCGCAATCAACCAGGAACATCATGACGAATCTCGACTCGACGGCCCTGCTGGTGAACGCAGTCATGCGCGACCTGCTCGGTTCGATCAACGCGCTCTGCAGCCGCTTGCAACACCCTGCGGCGCCCTTGGGTCCGGACGAATACGACCGCCTCGGCCTGCTGCTGCCGGCCATGCTCAGCGCCGCGGAGCAGCTGTGCCGTTCGGCGGACGGAGCGCCTGCCGGCGACCCGGCGACCCAGGCGGGCGGCGATGCCCCGACGCGCTACGCGGACCTTGCCCAGGCCCTCGTGGAAACGAGGCAGCTCGTGAAGCACCTGCTGGAGCCGCTGCGGCCGCAGATGGAGGAGCACGCCGACGCCATCGCCTTGATCCAGCGAGTGTCTGCCCAGGCTGCCTCGACGCGGCCCAACCTCTGAGGCGGGTACATGCGCTCGCGCCTCACAGCTCGGTGCGCAGCGCCCACAGCTCGGGGAACAGCACCACGTCCAGCATCTTGCGCAGATAGCTGACGCCGCCGGTGCCGCCCGTGCCGCGCTTGAAGCCGATGACGCGCTCCACCGTCGTGACGTGACGGAAGCGCCACAGGCGGAAGGCGTCTTCCAGGTCCACCAGTTCCTCGCCCATCTGATACAGGTCCCAGTGGTCCCGCGGCGCGCGGTAGACGGTCAGCCAGGCGTCTTTCACGCCGTCGTCGGCGGCGTAGGGCAGGGTCCAGTCGCGCTGCGTGTGCGAGGCCGGCACGGCGATGCCGCGTCGCGCCATCAGCTGCAGCACCTCGTCGTACAGCGACGGCGACTCGTAGGCCGACTGCACCTGGGCGAGCAGATCGGCCCGGTGCTCGTGCGGCTTCAGCATGGCCGCGTTCTTGTTGCCGAGCAGGAACTCGATGCGCCGGTACTGCGCACTCTGGAAGCCGCTGCTTCGGGCCAGGTAGGGTCGCACGGCGCTGTACTCGGGCGGCGTCATCGTCGCGAGCACGTCCCAGGCGTGCACGAGCTGCTCCATGATGCGCGACACCCGGGCCAGCATCTTGAAGGCCTCGGGCAGGCGGTCGGCGGCGACGTTGGCCTTGGCCGCATCCAGCTCGTGCAGCATCAGCTTCATCCACAGCTCGGACGTCTGGTGCTGCACGATGAACAGCATCTCGTTGTGGTCGGGCGAGAGCGGCTTCTGCGCGCTCAGCAGGGCGTCGAGCTGCAGGTAGTCGCCGTAGCTCATGTCCTTCGAGAAGTCGAGCTGGGCGCCGTGGTGTCCGGTGGTGCTCACGGTCACGTTACTTTCGAGCGGCTGGTGAATTCGGGAGCGTCCCAGGTGCGCTTGTCGATGATCTCGCCCAGCACGTCCACGGCCCGCGCCACGTCGGCAAACCCGTTGTACAGCGGCGCAAAGCCGAAGCGCAGCAGCTCGGGATCGCCGGCGCGGAAGTCGCCGATGACGCCTTGGTGGATCAGGGCCTGCATCACCGCATAGCCGTCCACCCGCTTGGGCAAGGAGAACGAGACCTGCGAGCCCCGCAGTGCCGCGTCACGTGGGGTGGCGATGGCCGCGCCCGGCACGCGCGCCTCCACGCCGCCGATGAAGGCCTCGGTCAGCGCCAGCGACTTGTTGCGCAGTGCCTTCATGCCGCCCAGCTTCAGGGCCGCGTCGTAGACGTCCAGCGCCGTGTCGAGCGCCGTCATTGACAGCACGGCAGGCGTGCCGCACTGGTATTGCTGGATGCCGGGCGCGGGCTGGTATTCGCTGTCGAAGTCGAACGGCGAGGCATGGCCCAGCCAGCCCGTCAGCGGCTGCCAGACCTGGCCCTCGTGGCGCGGATGCATCCACACGAAGGCCGGCGCGCCCGGGCCGCCGTTGAGGTATTTGTAGCCGCAGCCGATGGCGAAATCCGCCGCGCTGCCGAGCAGGTCGATGGGCACGATGCCGGCGCTGTGCGCCAGATCCCACACCGCGAGCGCGCCGGCCTGGTGGGCCCAGCGCGTCAAGAGGCCCATGTCGTGCATGCGGCCGCTGCGGTAGTTCACGTGCGTCAGCATGAGCACGGCGCAGCGTTCGTCCAGCAGCGGCGGAATCTCCTCCGGCGACTCGGCCAGGATGAGCTCGCCGCCGTGCGCGCGGGCCACGCTCTGGGCGATGTAGTTGTCGGTCGGAAAGTTGCTGCGCTCGCTGACGATGACGCGGCGCTGGCCCTGCTGCAGCTGCAGTGCGGCATGCAGCACCTTGTAGAGGTTGACCGAGGTCGAGTCGGCCACCAGCACCTCGCCCGGCCGCGCGCCCAGCCACGGCGCGAGGCGGTCGCCGAGGCGGCGCGGCAGGTCGATCCAGCCGGCGGTGTTCCAGCTCTTGATGAGGCCCTCACCCCATTCCTGTTCCACGGCGCGCTGGATGCGTGCGGGCGTGGCGCGGGGCAGGGCGCCGAGCGAGTTGCCGTCCAGGTAGGTGACGCCGTCAGGCAGCGTGAACAGCTCGCGCAGGCTGCGCAGCGGGTCGGCGGCGTCGAGGCGCCTGGCTTCTTCGATATTCATGGCAGTTCCCTCAGGATGGCGCGCACGGGCGAAGCGCAGGCGCCTTGGAGTTTCAGGGGCAGGGCGATCAGTTCGTAGTCGCCCTCGGGCACGTCATCGAGCACGAGGTTCTCCAGCACGCGAAGGTCCAGGCGGCGCAGTTGCTGATGGCTGTCCAGCGCCTTGGATTCGGCCGGGTCGACGCTGGGCGTGTCGATGCCGACGAGCTTCACGCCGCGCGCGGCCAGCCACTCGATGGCTTCGGGTGCGTAGGCCGTGAACGCCGGGTTCCACACCGTGTCGGCTCGCTCGCAGCAGCGCACCAGCACGCGCGGTGGCAGGTCCTGCCCGGCGTGCTGAAGATGCGCCACGGTGACCAGCGGCGCCGCACCGATGGCGTGGATGACGCGGCAGCGGCCCAGGTAGGTGTCCAGCGGCACGTCGGAAATGGCCGGCGCATCGTTGGCGTAGTGCAGCGGCGCGTCGGCATGTGCGCCGACGTGCGGCGACATCGTGATGGCGCTCAGGTTGACCGGGCAGCCCGGCGACAGCCGTGCCGTCCAGCGCAGGCTGTAGGGCTCGTCGCCCGGGAAAAAGGGCGCGTCGGGCGAGACGGTCGGGGAGATGTCCCAGAGGCGCTGCGGCGCGCGTGAGGTGGTGTGAGAACTGCTCATGGCGGCGGCACCTTAGCGGCAGGAGGATCGTCGTGGTGTCGGTTAATTCCAACTGCGCGCCTCAACCGGCTCCGCAGCCTGTCCCGCGGCCGCTCAGCGCCGCAGCTTTCCCGCCTGGTCGATGATGGCGAGGTCGACGTAGTCCAGGCCGGTGTGGTCTTTCGCGCTGTAGCCGACCTCGATGCCGCCCAGGTCGAAGTGTCCCATCGCCTCCAGCGCATCGCGCAGGCTCTGGCGCGTCGGCTGCTTGCCTGCCCGCTTCAGACCCTCCACCAGGACCTTGGCCGACACATAGCCCTCCACCATCATGGGCGTCAGTTCCACGCCGGCCTTCTTGGCCACCTCCTGCGCCTCCTTGATGACCGGCTTGGCAATCGACCGTTCATTCGGAAAGACCTGGCTGACGATGACGCCGCGCCCGGTGTCGCCCAGGTCCGTGATGAAGCCCGCGGATGCGTTGTTGGACAGCGTCAGCAGCTGCGCCGTCGAGCCCGCCGCCCGCACCGCCTTCATGCCCTGAACGACGGTCGTGCCCGAGCCGATGAAGAGCACGGCCTGCGGCTGCCTGGCCAGCAGTTTGGAGATCAGCGGAGCGAAGTCCGGCTTGGCGCGGTCGTACTTTTCGTGGGCCACCGCCACCTTGTTCGCCTTGGCCAGCGCGGCCAGCGCGCCGACGACGGCGTCCTCGCCGAAGGAGTCGTCCACCTGCGCGATGGCAATACGCTCGACGCCGGTCGAGGTCAGGTGCTCGATGGAACGCTCGGCCTCGCGCTGGTAGGTGGCGCGCACGTTGAACAGCCACGGGTTCACGGGCTTGTGCAGCG
>SEEY01000228.1 GCA_004211235.1 Rubrivivax sp. | reverse complement strand
GCCCGCAGCACCCTCGGCCGGGGCAGGGCTGCAGCGGCAGCACCAGCTCGAACTCGCTGCCCCGGCCGAGGGTGCTGCGGGCCGTCAGCGTGCCGCCCATGCGCTCGGCCAGCGCCCGGCAGATGGCCAGGCCCAGGCCGGTGCCGCCGAAGCGCCGGCTGGCGTTGGCCTCCGCCTGGGCGAAGGGCATGAAGAGGTGGGCGAGCTGGTCGGCCGACAGGCCCACGCCGCTGTCGCGCACGCGCAGCCGCCAGGCGCCGCCGGCGTCCAGATCCACCGTCAGCCGGACCTGCCCGGCCGGCGTGAACTTGACGGCGTTGACGAGCAGCTCGGTGATGAGCTGCGTCAAACGTTGCGCGTCGCCCCGGCGGGCGCCGGCCGTGCCGAGCAGTTCGGGCGAGTTGACCTCGCAAAGCAGTTCGAGCTGCCGGGCCTGCGCGGCCGGGCGCACGGCATCGATGGCACTGCCGATCAGCGGCTCCAGGCGTAGCGGCTGGGCGGCAAGCTGCATGCGGCCCGCATCCAGGTCGGCGTAGTCCAACAGGCCATCGATCAGCTTCACGAGTGATTCGCCGGCGCGCGCCACCTCCTGCAACTGGACGCGTTGTTCGGCGGGCAGGCGGCCGGCAAGGAGCAGACGCGTCTGGCCGAGCACGGTGTTCATTGGCGTGCGGATCTCGTGGCCGATGCTGGCGAGGAAGTCCGACTTGGCGCGCGACGCCGCCTCCGCTGCCGCCCGCGATTGCTCCAGCTCGGCCAGGCGCGCCTTGACGAGGTCATCCGCCGTGGCCAGGCCGGTGCCTGCGGGGGCCAGCTGCATGAGGCGCGCGAGCTGGCAGGACAGGCCCCACAGCGCCAGGCAGAACATCGTCTGGCACAAGGCCAGGTTGGCCAGCAGCGGCCAGGCCTCGAGCAGCCACTGCGGCGGCTGACCGGCGAAACGCAGCAGCGTGGGCGGCGCCATCATCAGCGCCAGCAGGCCGAGCGCGATCTGCAGCGCGCGCCGCGCCGGCCAGGTGGTGTACAGCAGCAGGCAGCCGCCGAGCGTCCACGGCGCAAAGCTGCCCAGCGTGTACAGGCTCGGCCCGGGGTCCGGCCGCAGCGTGAAGGCGAGCATGCCGAGCGTGAAATACAGCGCCAGCAGCGTGACGCCGCAGCGCTGCCAGAGGCGCAGCCGTTGTGGCTGGCGCCAGGCGAGCACCGACAGCACCGTGAACGCGACGATCAGGCAGGGATAGCCGATGCGGTCGTTGGCGTCGATGAGGCCCAGCATCGTCTCGCTGCACCAGGCGCCCAGCGCCGACGCGACGATGAGGCCGAACAGCCAGCGCGTGCCGACGGGCCCGATGACGATGAGTGTCGGGCGCGGCATCAGGCGGGGTCTTTCAGGGCCACCAAGGCGGCATCGAAGTCGAGCGCGGCGAGGGCCTTGTCCACGTGGCGCTGCGTCGCCGGGTCGAGGCCGCTGCTGCCGCCGTGCGCCTGCCACCAGTCGAGTGCGCGGCTGTCGCTCTGGCGGAGGAGGTCGTGCAGCTCGAGCAGGTCGCCGCGATCCTGCTTGGCCGGCTCGCTGACGACGACGCCTTCGGCCAGGATCTGCCGGATTTCGCCGAGCAGGCCGGCCAGCGCGGCCTCCACGCGTTCGAGCTGACCGACGGCCGTGCCGGCATCACCCGCGGCGGTGCTGCGCTCGAGCGCCAGCGCTGCGCGATGCATTTCCTGGGCACCGAGCGTGGCGCCGAGCCCCTGCAAGGTGTGCGCGGCACGGCGCAGCTCGGCCCATTCGCCCGCAGCCAGCCACCCGGCCCAAGCGCCTACGCCATCGGCGTACTGCGCGGCAAAGCCCTGCAGGGTGCGGCGGTACAGCGCGGTCTGGCCGTCGAACTGGCGCAAGCCGACGCCCATGTCGAGGAGAGGCAAGACGGGGGCCGGCACCGGCGGCGGCCGGTAGCGCTGCAGCTCGCGCACGAGGCGGGCCACGTCCAGTGGCTTGGCGATGTGGCCCTGCATGCCGGCGGCCAGGCATTCGGCGCGTTCCTCCGCAAGCGCGTGCGCCGTCATGGCCAGGACGGGGAGCGCCTCGAAGCCAGGCAGTTCGCGCAGCTGCCGCGTGGCGCTGAGACCGTCGAGCACGGGCATCTGCAGATCCATCAGCACCAGGTCGTAGGCGTCGGGGCCGCCGGCCTGCAGCTTGTCCAGCCCCTCCTGGCCGTTGCCGGCCAGTTCCACGCGCGCACCGCGGCTGCCGAGCAGGCGCAGCGCGATCTCCTGGTTGATGGGGTGGTCCTCGACCAGCAGAACGCGCAGCCCGGAGAGCGACTGCCCGTCGACAGGTTCGGGCCGCGCGCCCGCAGCGTCGCCGAGCAGCCGGCGCAGGTCGCCGGGCAGCAGGGGCCTGGCACAGACCGCGCGAGCGCCAAAGGCACGCGCCTGGGCGGCAGCATGGTCCTGGCCAGCCGGACTCAGCACCGCCACGCGCAGCCGCGGATGGTCGCGGCGCAGCCGGGCCAGCAGCTCGGCGCCCGTGGGTCCGGGGCCGGGCAGGTGCCAGTCGAGCAGCAGCCAGTCCAGGCCGGGGCCGCCCAGACGCGCCTCGGCCAGTGCGGCGAGCGCCGTCTCGGCATCGGCAGCGACGACAACGCTCTCGGCCATGCCGAGATGCCCGAGCAAGGCCTGAGTCGCGGCGCGACTGTCCGGGTGCGCCTCTGCCAGCAGCAGACGGCGCGGCCTGACGGGCCGTGGCGTGGCCGCTGCCGCGACCAACGGCAGGGCGAGGCGGATGTCGAAACGGCTGCCCTGTTCCGGCTCGCTCTGCACCTTGAGCCTGCCGCCCATCAGCTCGACGAGACGGCGCGCGATGGACAGCCCCAGCCCGGTGCCGCCGTAGCGGCGAGGAATGGAGACATCGCCCTGATGGAACTCGCGGAACAGCCCGGCGACCTGCCCAGGCGCCATGCCGATGCCACTGTCCTGCACCGTGATGCACAGCGGCACGCGCTGACGGTCGTCCGTCGGGCCGGCGTCCAGGCGCAGCGTGACGTGACCGGCCGGCGTGAACTTGAGGGCGTTGGACAGCAGGTTGACGAGCACCTGCTGCAGCCGCAGCGCATCGCCCCGCAACTCGCCGCGCGCGCCCAGCAGCGTCGCATCGGCCCAGTCGCAGATGAGGGCGACGGCAGGCGTCGCATGCAGCGGGCGCACCAGCTCGACCGCCTGCGCGACGACGTCCTCCAGCCGGAATGGCTGAGACTCGATCGCCATGTGACCCGCCTCGATCTTGGAGACGTCCAGCACGTCGTTGACCAGGCCGAGCAGCGTGCGCGAGGCGGCGTCCGCCTTGCCGAGCAGGTCGCGCTGCTCCGCGTTGAGCGGCGTCTGCAGCGCCAGCTGGGTCATGCCCATGATGGCGTTCATGGGCGTGCGGATCTCGTGGCTGATCTGGGCAAGGAAACGCGTCTTGGCTTCGGTGGCGGCCTGGGCGGCGGCAACGTGGGTCTGCGCTTCGCCGTAGCGGGGGTGCAGCGCTGCCACGCACAGCAGGGGCAGGGGCAGCAGCAGGAGGTTCAGGGCCAGTGCGGCATCGATGGCTCCGCCGGCGCTGCCGCGCAGGCTGAAGAGCAGGGCCAGCAGCGCGAGAAGCGCCGCCATGGCCAGCCAGAGGAGACCGAGCGTGAGCTTGCGCTGGGGCATGAAAGGGGTGGCGTTGGGCCGGCGAATTATGGGTGCGAGAAATGTCCGCGATGTGCGCAGAAATGCCTATTTGCCGCGTGCCGCGCGCCCGCCACGCCCTGGGGAAAACCACCCTTCCGGTCCTGCGGTGGGGCAACATCGCGCGGTTATCCTGAACCGCCATGCCGCTGATCCTTGTCGTCGACGACCAACCGAGCAACATCCATGCGCTCTACCAGTTGCTGGTGGACGATTGCGAAGTGTCGATGGCCACCAGCGGTGCCGAGGCACTGGCCTTCTGCGCGCAGCAGCTGCCCGACCTGATCCTGCTCGACGTGCTGATGCCCGGGATGAGCGGCTATGAAGTCTGTGACCGCCTCAAGGCCGATCCCCGCACCCGCGGCGTGCCGGTCATATTCGTCACTGTTCAGGGCGGCGCCGATGACGAGGCCGAGGGCTTTGCCCACGGCGCGGTCGACTACATCCCCAAGCCCTTCGTCGACGTCGTCGTGAAGGCGCGCGTGCGCACGCAGCTGGCCCTGAAGCTGGCGTCGGAAAGCTTCGCCCGCTCGCAGATCGAGCTGTTCCAGCGCGACAAGCTGGCCTCGGTCGGGCGCACCATCGCCGGCATCGCCCAGGAGCTGTCGTCGCCGCTGGGCAATGCGCTGATCTCGGCCTGCACGCTGCAGGACGACCTCGCTCATCTGGGCAACCTGTCCGCCGCCGGCAACATCAAGCGCAGCG
The DNA here is from genome assembly GCA_004211235.1 of Rubrivivax sp. Next base: position 2,074 of record SEEY01000228.1, on the reverse strand, counting down.
ACCTCGACAAGCACCTGCGCATCAGCGGCGAGAGCGTCGGGCTGGTGCTGTCCAACCTGCAGCGCACGCTGTCCATCGTCGACTCCTTCATGCAGTCCACGGCCGACAACTTCGGCGACCAGCGGCGCAGCTTTTCGTTGCTGGAACTGGTGCATGAAGTGGTCGCCAGCCTGGCGGAGACGCTCGAGGCCCATCAGGTGCGCTGCGAGCTCGACGCGGGCGACGACCTGCACCTGCTGAGCTTTCGCGGCGCGCTGGCCAAGGTGCTGTCGACGCTGATCCAGAACGCTGTCAAGCATGCCTACCGCGAGGCCGGCGGCGAGGTGCACATCCGCCTGCGGCCACAGGGCAACGACCAGCTCATGCTGACCGTGCAGGACCATGGCGTCGGCATCGCGCCGGGCGTGCTGGGACGGGTCTTCGACCCTTTCTTCTCGACCCGATTCGGGTCGCACCGCAGCGAGCCGGGGCTGTACATCGTGCGCAACCTCGTCACCTTCGCGCTCGGCGGGCAGATCGAGGTCGAGTCGACCCCCGGCGTGGGCACCACCGTGCGGCTGAGCCTGCCGCTCATTTCTCCCGAGGCGCGCCGCGCGGCGGCCTGAGGCAGCTCGACGATGCGGGTGCGGCTCGCGCTGCTGGCAGGGTTGGCCGCGCTGCTGGCCGTGGGCGCGGGCGCCTGGCTGTGGCGGCAGTCTTTCGCTGACGGCGCGGACGATGGCGCCGGCCCCATCGTCATCGGCCTGGTGCATGCCTTGAGCGGCCCGTTGGCGACGAGCGAACAACCGCTGGTGGCGGCCGTCAAGCTGGCCGTCGATGAGATCAACCATGACGGCGGGCTGCTCGGCCGGCTTGTCGAGCTGCGCACGGAAGACACACAGTCCAACGCGCGCGCCACTGCGGCCGCGGCTGCCGAGCGGCTGATCACCGAACAACATGCCGTGGCCCTGTTCGGCTGCTGGTCGTCCGGCTGCCGGCAGGTCGTGCGGCCGGTCGTCGAGGCGCGCCGCCATCTGCTGTTCTATCCGATGGCCTACGAAGGCATGGAGCGCTCGCCCCACATCATCTACACGGGGCCGACGCCCAACCAGCAGGTGCTGCCCGCGACCGGCTGGGCCATGAACGCCTTCGGCCGGCGCGTCTACCTCGTGGGCACGGAGTCGCTGTACCCGCGGCGCGTCAATGCCTTGCTGCGCGACTTCATCTCGCTGGGCGCGGGCGAGGTGCTCGGCGAGCGCTACCTGGCGCTGGGTTCGCGTGACGCGCAGGTGATCGTGGCCGATCTGCAGGCGCTCAAGCCGGACCTGGTGCTCAGCACCCTGAGCGGTGAGAGCAACGGCGCGTTGTTCGATGCGCTGGTGGCGGCCGGGCTGGCCGACCTGCCGCTGCTGTCGTTCACGGCGGCCGAACCCGAGATGCGCGCCTATCGCGGCGGCCGGCTTGGGCGTCACTTCACGGCCGCCAGCTATCTGCAGTCGCTGCCGGGACCGGCCAACGCGGCCTTCCTCGCCCGGCTGCGCGCCTTGAACGGCGCCGACACGCAGGCCAGCGACCCGGGCGTTTCGGCCTATGTCGGCGTGCATCTCTGGGCCGCCGCCGTCCGCGAGACCGGCAGCGCACAGACCGAGGCCGTCAACGAGAGCGTGCTGCAGCAGAGCATCGGCGCTCCGCATGGTTTCGCAGCCGTCGATGCCCAGACCCGCCATCTGTGGCGGCAGTTGCGCATTGCCCAGGTGCGGCCGAATGGCGAGCTCGCGGCAGTCTGGCAGCCGCCGCGTCCGATCCGGCCGGCGCCCTGGCCCGGCTTCCGCCCGCGGGCCCACTGGGCGGACGACGTCGCGGGCAGCCGGCCATGATCAAGGCTGCTCCCATCGACGCCCCGGGCCCGGCCTGGCGCATCGGGCCGGCGCTGCTGCTCGGGTTCGTGCTGCTGTCCGTGGTGCCGCTGGGCCTGATGGGGCTGTGGCAGCTCGGCAGCTTCGAGCGCAGCCTGCGCGAGACCGTCACCGACGGCCTCGTGGCCATCGCGCGCAAGAAGGCCGGCGAGATCAACGAGTACCTCAACGAGGTGCTC
>SEEY01001006.1 GCA_004211235.1 Rubrivivax sp. | reverse complement strand
CAACTGGCGCATGGAAACGAGAGGCATGGGAATTCCCGGGTGAAGTTGAGGAATCTGGGGCCGACTGCGAGACGGAACGTAGTCCGTAACCGCTTCGTAACTCGTCGGGGATTCTATGGAGTGAAGGGGATGTCCCATCCCCTGATTGAAGACCGCTCAGCACAATGCGCGCTCATGACACGACTGGTGTTCGACCACCTCACCAACTGGATCACCGCCGCGGCGAGTGAGCATTCGCTGGACTTGGCGGCCCACATCGAGGAGCGCACGGGTGCCAGCCGCCGGTCAGCGCAGGCGGCGCTCAAGCGGCTGGTGGACGCCGGCTGGCTGACACGCAGCGGCACGGCGCGCCGCGCCGTCTTCACCCCCGGGGCGCTGCGCCAGGTGGCGCGCAGCTACACGCTGCACGGCCTGCAGGAGGACCTGCCCTGGCAGCGCGACTTCGCGCCCCACTTCGCACTGCCGCGGCATGTGGAGCGCATGGTGCAGCACGGCTTCACCGAGTTGATGAACAACGCGGCGGACCACTCCGGCGGCACCAGCGTCACGGTGTCGCTTAGGCAGACGCCGACGCACGTGCAGCTGCTCGTCAGCGACGACGGCATCGGCGTGTTCGACAAGATCTGCGCTGCGTTCAGCCTGGAGGACCCGCAGCACGCGATGCTCGAGCTGAGCAAGGGGCGCCTGACCAGCGCGCCTGACGCCCACACCGGCCGGGGGCTGTTCTTCAGCAGCCAGCTGGCCGACGTGTTCGACATCCACGCCAACAACACCGCCTACCAGCGCCGCGCGTGGGAAACCAGCGGCTGGAAGAAGGGCCGCGCCCTGCCCCGCCAGGGCAGCAGCATCTACATGGCCATCGCACTGAACACGACGCGCACGCTCGACGGCGTCATGAACGCGTGGAGCCGCGCCGGCGACGGCATCGACTTTGACCAGACCCGCGTCCAGCTGCGCCTGTTGACGAGCGATGGCAAGGCGCTGGACTCGCGGGCAGCCGCACGCCGCGTCGGCTCACGGCTGACCACCTTCAAGCGCGCGGAGATCGACTTCGAGGGCGTGACCGACGTGGGACATGGCTTCACGGACGAGCTGTTCCGGGTGTTCGCCAAGGCGAACCCGCAGGTGGAGCTGGTGGCGGTCAATGCGACGCCGCGGATCGAGGCGTTGGTGAAGAGCGCGAAGGCGGCGTGAGGATCGCCGCGATGCGGTTGGCCCAGGCTGGGCAGCGGTTCAAGGCCGCCTGAGCACCGGCACCGGCGGCGCCGGAAGGCGTGGGCCGTCGTAGCCCGCGACCACGCCGAAGCGCCCGCCGTCCTCGCGCGCCCATTCCGCGGCCCACACCTGCAT
>SEEY01000227.1 GCA_004211235.1 Rubrivivax sp. | reverse complement strand
CGGGTCCCCTGCGATGCTCGCAGCCCGAGGCTCGCGCAGAACTCACTTCGCTACGCTGCGTTCAGACAACCGCGCGAAGTCAGTCAACGAAGCGCGCTTCGCGCGCGCCTCGGGCTGCTGCGCTTCTCGGCTCCTCCAAAGGGGTGTGAAGGAACAGCCGAACAGCCGCAACTGCCGACAGCCAAACCCGCAAGCCGTTCGCTCCGAGGTATTTCTCTTACCCCCTTTAGCACCGCCGAGCAGCGGAAGGCTTTGAGGCCGTGCGCGCAGCGCACCTCAAGAACTGACTCCGCGCGGCTGTTTGACCGGAGCGAAGCGAAGGGAGTTCCGCGCGGGGCCTCAAAGCCTGAGCAGCGCAGGGCACCCGAAGCGAAGCGAAGGGCGGTGCGGTCGGGGGGAGCTCTTTGGTTACTTTCTGGCGGACCAGAAAGTGACTCGCCCGCGGGGGCGAAATCCCCGCATGGGCCTTGCCGCAATGACACCGCCACGCCAAACCGTGGAGCACCGCTCAAATGAACTTCCGCATCCCCAGCAAATGGGCACCCTACCTCCTGGTCAGCCCCTTCCTCATCCTCTTCGCCATCTTCGGCCTGTTCCCGCTGGTGTTCTCCGCCTGGCTGGCCCTGCAGTCCTGGGAACCGACGAGCGGCATCGAGGCCATGCAGTTCGTCGGCCTCGATAACTTCGTCTTCGCGCTGACCGACGGCTGGTTCTGGAAGGCGTTGCGCAACACGCTGTGGCTGGCCACCGCAACCGGCGTGCCGCAGCACCTCGTCGCCATCCCGCTGGCCGTCTTCCTGCACCAGGCCTTCGGCCGCTGGCGGGGTGTGTTCTCGGGTGCCTACTTCCTGCCCTACATCACGTCCACCGTCGCCATCGCGATGCTGTTCGGCTCGCTGTTTTCCACCGACTACGGCCTCGTCAACCAGGCGCTGCACGCGCTCTTCGGCACCGACAACATCAACTGGATGCGCTCGCCCGAGGCGATCAAGCCGGCGGTGGCCATCGTCGTGTTCTGGCGCTACGTCGGCTTCAACCTCGTGCTGTATCTCGCCGCGCTGCAGACCATTCCGCACGACCTCTACCAGGCCGCCAAGCTTGACGGCGCGGGCCCATGGCAGCAGTTCCTGCGCATCACGTTGCCGGGCATCAAGCCCATGATCCTGTTCGGCGTGACGCTGTCCATCATCGGCGGGCTGCAACTGTTTGAGGAGCCCTTCATCCTGACCAACGGCAAGGGCGGCGCCGACCAGGCCGCCATGACGGTGGCCATGTATCTCTACCGCCTGGCTTTCGACTTCAGCGACTTCGGTGGCGCCAGCGCGCTGGCCTGGATCATGTTCGGCATCATTGCCCTGCTGACCTGGCTGGTGAACAAGGCGTTTGCCGACAAGCAGGTGACGCAATGAAGAAGACGCCCAAATTCCTGGCCTACGCCATCGTCGCCATCGGCGCGCTCTTCATGCTGGCGCCGTTCTACTTCATGTTCGTGTTCGCCACGCAGTCGCGGGTCGACATCTTCAACGTGCCGCCGCCGCTGTTCTTCAGCGACGAACTGCTCAACAACCTCAAGGTGCTGACGACCCGCCTGCCGTTCTGGAAGAACGTCGGCTGGAGCCTCTACGTGGGCCTGATGTCCACGGCGCTGACGCTGCTCTTCTGCTCCATGGCCGGCTACGCCTTCGCGATGCTGGAGTTCCGCTTCAAGCGGGCGCTGTTCGCCCTCGTCATGGGCACGATGATGGTGCCGGCCTTCATGAACATGATCCCGAGCTTCATGGTCATGGACGCGTTAGGCTGGATCGACACCCACCGCGCGCTCTACCTGCCCGGCGCGGCCAGCGCCTTCGGCATCTTCCTGATGCGCCAGTTCGCGGCCAGCACCGTGCCTAAGGAGCTGCTCAGCGCCGCGCGAATCGACGGCGCCAGCGAGCTGGGCATCTACTGGCGCATTGCGTTGCCGCTGATGAAGCCGGCGCTCGGGACGTTGGGCCTCATCACCTTCATCAGTTCATGGAACAACTTCATGAACCCGCTGATCGTCCTGCGCACGGCCGAAAACTACACGCTGCCGCTGGCACTGCGCAGCCTGTTCAGCACCACCAGCACCGAGTGGGGCGCGCTGATGGCCGGCTCGGCCATCGCCACGCTGCCGTTGATCGTCCTGTTCATCATCTCTTCGCGCCAACTGATCGCGGGCCTGACCGCCGGCGCCGTCAAATAAAAAAATCCCATGTCACACGCTTTCCTGCATCGGCAATTCCCGCCCAATTTCGTCTGGGGCGTGGCCACCAGCAGCTTTCAGATCGAAGGCGCCGCCTTCGAGGACGGCAAGGGCGAATCCATCTGGGACCGTTTCTGCAGGCAGCCCGGCGCCATTGCCGACGCGAGCAACGGCGAGACCGCCTGCGACCATTTCCACCGCCTCGACGAAGACCTCGACCTGATCGCGTCGCTGGGCGTCAACGCCTACCGCTTCTCCATCGCCTGGCCGCGCGTGCAGCCCGCCGGCCACGGTGCCTTCAATCCCAAGGGCCTGGACTTCTACGAACGCCTCGTCGACGGCTTGAAGGCGCGCGGCATCCAGGCCTGGGCCACGCTCAATCACTGGGACCTGCCGCAGGGTCTGCAGGAGCGCGGCGGCTGGAACGACCGCGACACGGTGCACCGCTTTGTCGACTACGCCCGCCACGTGCGGGCCCGCATCGGCGACCGCATCGACGGCCTGACGACGCACAACGAACCCTGGGTCGTCGCCACGCTCGGCCATGACAAGGGCATCTTTGCGCCCGGTATCAAGAGCAGGAAGATCGCCGCTCAGGTAGCGCATCACCTGTTGCTGTCGCACGGTCTGGCGCTGCAGGCGCTGCGTGCCGACGGCGCACGGAGCAAGCTCGGCATCGTGCTGAACCTCAGCTCCACCGTGCCGGCCACCGCCATGCCGGCCGACATCGCCGCTGCCACGCTCGCCGACTCGCACGGTCGCCGCTGGTACACCGACCCGCTCTTCAAGGGCGCGTATCCGGCTGACGCGTTCGCCGACCTGGGCGCCGACGCACCGGTCGTCGAGGCCGGCGACATGGCGGCCATCCAGCAGCCGATGGACTACCTCGGCGTCAACTACTACATGCGCAGCGTCGTCTCGGCCAGCGGCGAGGATTGGAACGCCAAGGGCCGCGGCCTGCCGGTGTCGGACATGGACTGGGAGATCTACCCCCAGGGCCTGACGGACCTGCTCGTGCTGCTCAAGCACGACTACGCCAACCTGCCGCCGGTCTACATCACCGAGAACGGCGGCGCCTTCAAGGACGACGCCCTCGTGAGCGGCCGTGTGCAGGACGACGACCGCATCGCCTATCTGCAAGGCCACATCGCGGCGGTTGCGAGTGCGATGCAGCAGGGCGTGCCGATGGCCGGCTACATGGTATGGAGCCTGATGGACAACTTCGAATGGGCCAGCGGCTACCTGAAGCGCTTCGGCATCGTCCATGTCGACTACGCCACCCAGGCCCGCACGCCCAAGGCCAGCGCCGAGTGGTACCGCGAGTTCCTGCAGAACTGGCGCGGCTGAACCGACAACGACAACACCCCGAGACCGCCGATGAAGCCCATGACCCCTCCGCGCCCCTGGCGCCACCTGCTGCCCGCCATCACTGCCGTGCTCACCGCCTGCGGCGGTGGCGGCGATTCGGCCACGGCCGCGCCTGCACCCGCACCGGTTGCGGCCGCGCCGGCGCCGTCCAACAAGTTCACGCTGGTCTGGAGTGACGAGTTCAACGGCGCTGCCGGCACCGTGCCCGACAGCAAGACCTGGAACTACGACCTCGGCAATGCCGAGAACGGCGGCTGGGGCAACCACGAGTTCCAGTACTACACCGCCAGTGCGCGCAACGCGCAGACCGACGGCGCCGGCATGCTCGTCATCACCGCCGAGAAGGCCGTCAACCCCGGACCTTGCTGGAACGGCAAGCCCTGCGACTACACCTCCGCCCGCATCCACAGCAGCGGCAAGGTGAGCTTCACCTACGGCAAGGTCGAGGCGCGCATGAAGCTGCCCGCCGGCAAGGGCATCTGGCCGGCGTTCTGGGCGCTGGGCGCCGACATCGCCACGTCCCCCTGGCCGGCGTCCGGCGAAATCGACATCATGGAGTTCGTCGGCCAGACGCCGAACGCCACCTACGGCACGGCCCACGGCCCCGGCTACTCGGGCGCCCAGGGCATCGGCAAGCCGTTCGACCTCGGCAAGCCGGTGGCGGACGACTTCCACACCTACACCGTCATCAAGCGGCCCAACGAAATCATCTGGTACGTCGACGGCGTGCAGTTCCACCGCCTCACGCCCGCCTCGCTGCCCTCGGGCGGCACCTGGGCCTTCGAGAAGCCCTTCTTCGTCATCCTCAACCTCGCCATCGGCGGCGACTGGCCCGGCGCGCCCGACGCGACCACGCCGCTGCCGGCGCGGATGCTGGTGGACTGGGTGCGGATCTACAAGGAAGACTGAGCCCGGCGCGGTATGAGCATCGCCTTGCCTGCAGCGTCAGCTGCGTCGGGCGCGCTGAAGCCGTCGTCATAGGGCCTGCTGTCCTGGCGCGTCCGTGGCGCCGAAGCTTGACGGCGTTTGCCGCGTGTCGATCACGGCACGACGATTGTTTTCAGATCAATGCCCAGCGTTCTTGCGTAGGCCACCATCTCCTGCAACACCTGCCGCTGTGCCGCTGTGCCGCTGTGCCGCTGTGCCGGTGTACGCAGCGCTTCTGACGAGCATCGGCTCGAAGTCCGCTTCCGGTTTCGTATGCGTCCGCCCAAGTCACCTTGATGTCCAGTAGCCGGAGCTGGATGCTTGTGTCCACGACGACATGCGTGGACATATGGGCACTTCAGACTTGGGCACAGGGGAACCGACGACACCGGCCGGGCGCAGTTGGCGCCGGCACTCGGCAGAGTTCAAGACACGAGTTGTCCAGCTGGCGCGCCAGCCCGGCGTCTCGACTGCGGCGGTGGCTCTGGCCAACGGCCTCAACGCCAACATGCTGCGCCGCTGGGTTCGGGAGGCTGATGCGTGCGTGCCGAGCAGTGCACACAAGAATGCGGCGGAGGTGGCGGCGTTCGTTCAACTGCCCATGCCTCCAGAAGCGCCTCCCGCCTTACCACCCGCATCGGTGCAAGTGCCAAGCCGCATCTCCGTGGAGATCCGCCGCGGCAGTACGGCCGTGCAGGCCGAGCTGCCGATGGACGCACGCAGCGCCGCCTGGCTGCGCGAGGTCCTGGGTTGATCCGCGTCGAGGCCGTGTGGCTGGCAGTGCAACCGCTGGACATGCGACTCGGGACGGAAGCAGCACTGGCCCGAGTGGTCGGCATCTTCGGTGCCGCGCATCCGCACCACGCGTACCTGTTCGCCAACCGGCGCGCCAACCGCATGAAGGTCCTCGTGCATGACGGCATCGGCGTGTGGCTCGCGGCCAGGCGGCTCAATGCCGGCAAGTTCGTGTGGCCGCTGGACGGCACGAGCACGCAGAGCCTGACACGCGTGCAGCTCGACGCCCTGGTACTGGGCCTGCCGTGGCAGCGGCTGGGCGAGGCCGGCATCATCCGCACGATCTGAAGCGCGCTGTCCGAGCGCCGGCAATTGCCGGATATGCCGATGTGCCGAGAGGTCCGATCCGGCACGATGGCTGTCCATGATCAGTGCGCAGCAACTGGACGCCTTGGACCCGCATACGCGGCAGGCCGTGCAGTCGCTGCTCGTGCAAGTCCAGCAGCGTGACACCGAGCTCGCCTTCAAGCAGGCGCTCATCGACAAGCTCACGCACGAGATGGCGATCCTCAAGCGGATGAAGTTCTCCGCCACCAGTGAGCGCTTCGCCAGCACCCTCTCACCCGAGCAGCGAAGCCTGCTGGAGGAGACGCTGGACACCGACATCCATGAGCTCGACGGCGAGCTGCAGCGCCATCGCAAGAAGAGCGAGAAGAAGGACGAGGACGAGAAGCAAATCCCTAAGCGCGCCCAGCTGCCCGCGCACCTGCCGCGTCGCGACGTGCCGCACGAGCCGACAGACACGAGCTGCGGTTGCGGCCAGGCCATGCAGCGCATCGGCGAAGACGTGTCCGAGAAGCTGGACTACCAGCCCGGCGTGTTCACGGTCGAGCGCCATGTGCGAGGCAAGTGGGTCTGCAAGTGCTGCGAGCGCATCGTGCAGGCGTCAGTGCCGGCACACGTGATCGACAAGGGCATCCCGACGACCGGCCTGCTGGCCCACGTGCTGGTGGCCAAGTTCATGGATCACTTGCCCCTGTACCGGCAGGAGGCCGTGTTCGCGCGGGCCGGCCACGTGATCGCCCGCTCGACGCTGGCGGAGTGGGTGGGCGCCTGCGGCGCGCAGCTGCAGCCGCTGGTGCAGGCCCTGGCCGACGAGCTCCGGCGCCACATGGTGCTGCACGCCGACGAGACGCCGGTGGCCATGCTCAAGCCCGGCAACGGCAAGACCCACAAGGCCTACATCTGGTC